>NZ_JBFAAX010000246.1:0-8358 GCF_040639995.1 Actinosynnema sp. NPDC023658
GTTCGCCGAACGACTGCGCGACTACCGGGCGCGGGTCCGCGTCGTGGCCGCCGACCGGGTGCCGGAGGCGATCACCGAGGCCCTCCGGGAACGGGGCGCGCGCCGCGTCGTGACGGCCCCCGGCATCCCGCCGGAGTGGACGCGGTCATGGGCCGACCGGGTGGACACTCAGTCGGACCAGCCGGCACACCAACCGACCGACCAGTCCCCCGCGCACCAGTCCCCAGCGCCCCAGCCGGCAGCACCCCAGTCAGCAGCGCACCAGCCGGCACGTCCACCGGCAGCTCACCAACCAGCGGAAACACATCGGCCAACGCCGGAACCCCCGGAATTGTCGGTCCCCGCCGGTAGAATTGAATCAAGGGTTCCCCTTGGCGGGGACCCTCACGAAGTCATCGCCGTCGGCGCGGCGGAGGGCGCGGGCGGCCTCGGGTTGGAGGTCCTCGAACGGGCCGACGCGGTGGTCACGGCCTGTCACGTGGCCGTGGCCGAGACCGGCACGATCGTGCTCGACCACGACGCCGCCGACCAGGGGCCCCGCGCCCTCACGCTCGTGCCGGACTACCACCTCGTCGTCGTCCGAGCCGACCAGGTGGTGGCCGGCGTGCCGGACGCCATCGCGGCGCTGGCCGGGGTCCGCACCCAGACCTGGATCAGCGGACCCTCCGCGACCAGCGACATCGAGCTCGAACGGGTCGAGGGCGTGCACGGGCCGCGCACCCTGGAGGTTCTCGTGGTCCGCTGACACTCCCGAGGCGCGTCTCATCCCGTGGGCGGATCCGCCCACGGTCGCGGCTTTCGCTAGCATTGACCTCCCGAACCGAGAGGCGCTGCAACGGGTGTCCAGCCCGCCACGCTCGGTCGGGGCTCGGAACCTGAAGGGCGCCTCCCAACCCTGGGAGGCTGCGTGTCGGAAAATGCCCTGCGAGAGCTGCTGGACCAGCGGGTCGCGGTGTTGGACGGCGCCTGGGGCACCATGCTCCAAGCCGCCGGGCTCACCCCGGCCGACTACCGCGGCGACCTGCTCGGCGACCACACGCACGACGTCACCGGCGACCCGGACCTGCTGAACCTCACACGCCCGGACCTGATCCTGGACGTCCACCGGCGCTACCTGGCCGCGGGCGCGGACATCACCACCACCAACACGTTCACCGCGACGAGCATCGCGCAGGCCGACTACGGCCTGGAGAAGCTGGTCCGCGACATGAACGTGCGCGGCGCGCAGATCGCCCGCCAGGCGGCCGACGAGGCGGGCGGCCGGTTCGTCGCGGGCTCGGTCGGCCCGCTCAACGTCACCCTGTCGCTGTCGCCGCGGGTCGAGGACCCGGCGTACCGGACGGTGTCGTTCGACCGGGTCAAGGACGCCTACGCGGAGCAGATCAGCGCGCTCGCGGAGGGCGGCGTCGACCTGCTGCTCATCGAGACGATCTTCGACACGCTGAACGCCAAGGCCGCCGTCGCCGCGGCCCGCGAGGTCGCGCCCCACCTGCCGCTGTGGATCTCGGTCACGATCGTGGACCTGAGCGGGCGGACGCTGTCGGGGCAGACCGTCGAGGCGTTCTGGAACTCCGTCGCGCACGCGGACCCGCTGGTGGTGGGCGTGAACTGCTCGCTGGGCGCGGCCGAGATGCGCCCGCACGTCACCGAGCTGGCCCGGATCGCGGGCACCTACACCGCGAGCCACCCCAACGCCGGCCTGCCCAACGCGTTCGGCGGCTACGACGAGACCCCCGACGAGACCGCGTCGCTGCTGCACGGGTTCGCGGAGGAGGGCGTGGTCAACATCGTCGGCGGCTGCTGCGGCACGACGCCCGACCACATCGCGCGGATCGCGGCGGCGGTCAAGGACATGAAGCCGCGCCCGGTGGCGCAGGTGCCGGACCGGACGCGGTTCAGCGGCCTGGAGCCGTTCGAGATCGGCGCGGACACCGGGTTCGTGATGATCGGTGAGCGCACCAACGTGACCGGTTCGGCGAAGTTCCGCCGGTTGATCGAGTCGGACAACTACCAGGCGGCGGTGGACGTCGCGCTGGAGCAGGTGCGCGGCGGCGCGAACCTGCTGGACGTGAACATGGACGCCGACCTGCTCGACAGCGAGCGGGCGATGACCACGTTCCTCAACCTGATCGCCACCGAGCCGGAGATCGCCCGGGTCCCGATCATGGTCGACAGCTCGCGGTGGAGCGTGCTGGAGGCCGGGCTGAAGTGCGTGCAGGGCAAGGGCGTGGTCAACTCGATCAGCCTCAAGGAGGGTGAGGAGCAGTTCCTCGCCCAGGCCCGCCGCGTCCGGGACTTCGGCGCGGGCGTGGTGGTGATGGCGTTCGACGAGAAGGGCCAGGCCGACACGGCGGAGCGCAAGGTCGAGATCTGCGGCCGGGCCTACGACCTGTTGACGCGGGAGGCCGGTTTCCCGGCCGAGGACATCATCTTCGACCCGAACGTGCTGGCGGTCGCGACCGGCATCGCGGAGCACAACGGGTACGCGAAGGCGTTCCTGGACGCGATCCCGCTGATCAAGCAGCGCTGTCCGGGCGTGCGGATCAGCGGTGGCATCTCGAACCTGTCGTTCTCGTTCCGCGGCAACGACACCGTGCGCGAGGCGATGCACTCGGCGTTCCTGTACCACGGTGTGCGGGCGGGCCTGGACATGGGCATCGTCAACGCCGGTCAGCTCGCGGTCTACGAGGACATCCCGAAGGACCTGCTGGAGCTGGTCGAGGACGTGCTGTTCGACCGCCGGCCGGACGCGACGGACCGGCTGGTGTCGTTCGCGGAGACGGTGGCGAGCTCCGGCACCAAGCGGGTGATCGACCTGGCGTGGCGCGAGGGCCCGGTGGCCAAGCGGCTGGAGCACGCGCTGGTGCACGGCATCGTGGACTTCATCATCGAGGACACCGAAGAGGCCCGGCTGGAGGCCAAGCGCCCGCTGGACGTGATCGAGGGTCCGCTGATGGACGGCATGAAGGTCGTCGGTGACCTGTTCGGCTCGGGCAAGATGTTCCTGCCCCAGGTGGTGAAGAGCGCGCGGGTGATGAAGCGCGCGGTCGCGCACCTGGAGCCGTACATGGACGCCGAGAAGGAGGCCTCCGGGTCCACCCGCGGCAACGGCAAGGTCGTGCTGGCCACGGTGAAGGGCGACGTGCACGACATCGGCAAGAACATCGTCGGCGTCGTGCTGGGCTGCAACAACTACGACGTGGTCGACCTGGGCGTGATGGTGCCGGCGGCGAAGATCCTGGACACCGCGATCGCGGAGGGCGCGGACGCGGTGGGCCTGTCCGGGCTGATCACGCCGTCGCTGGACGAGATGGTGTCGGTGGCGGCGGAGATGCAGCGGCGGGGCATGAAGCTGCCGCTGCTGATCGGTGGCGCGACGACGTCCCGGCAGCACACGGCGGTGCGGATCGCGCCCGCGTACGACCAGACGACGGTGCACGTGCTGGACGCGTCCCGGGTGGCGGGGGTGGTGTCGGCGCTGCTGGACACCGACCGCGCCGAGGAGCTGGCCGTGGCGACCCGGGTCGAGCAGCAGCGGTTGCGCGAGGAGCACGAGAACCGGCACAGCACGCCGTTGCTGACGGTCGAGCAGGCGCGGGCGAACGCCGAGGTGGTGTCGTTCGAGGAGCTGCCGACGCCCGCGTTCACCGGCCTGCGGGTCGTGGAGCCGTCGTTGACCGAGCTGCGCGGGATGATCGACTGGACGTTCTTCTTCCTGGCCTGGGAGCTCAAGGGCAAGTACCCGAGGATCCTGGAGACGAACCCGGCGGCCCAGGAGCTGTTCGACGACGCGAACGCGATGCTGGACCAGATCGTCGCGGACGGTTCGCTGCGGGCCGAGGGCGTGTACGGGTTCTGGCCCGCCCACTCCGAGGGTGACGACATCGTGGCGGACGGGCACCGGTTGCCGATGCTGCGCCAGCAGACCGTGAAGCCGCAGAGCAGGCCGAACCGGTGCCTGGCCGACTACGTGGCGCCGGCGGGCGACCACCTGGGCGGGTTCGCGGTGGCCATCCACGGCGCCGAGGAGCTGTCGGGCCGGTACGAGCGCGAGCAGGACGACTACAAGTCGATCATGGTGAAGGCGTTGGCGGACCGGTTGGCCGAGGCGTTCGCCGAGTACGTCCACCTGCGGGCGCGCAAGGACTGGTTCGAGCCGGACGCCGAGCCGGTGCTGGAGGACCTGCACGCCGAGCGGTTCCGGGGCATCCGGCCCGCGTTCGGCTACCCGGCGAGCCCGGACCACAGCGAGAAGCGCGACCTGTTCGCGATGCTGGAGGCCGAGCGGGTGGGCATGGCGTTGACCGACTCGTTCGCCATGACCCCGGCGGCGAGCGTCAGCGGCGTGATCTTCGCCCACCCGGAGGCCCGCTACTTCACCGTGGGCCGGATCGGGCGTGACCAGGTCGAGGACTACGCGGCGCGGCGCGGGATGCCGGTGGACGAGGTGGAGCGCTGGCTGCGCCCGAACCTGGCCTACGAGCCGGGCGCGTAGGGCGGACCGACGACGATCCGCCTGCCCGGCGGTCGATTGCGCGATCACCGGGCAGGCGGATTTCCTCCCTCCGCAGTTCTGCGGTGTGTAACGCGTGCGGGTGTGTGCGTGATGTCAGCTACGCGCGTCACCCGCGCACCGCAGAGGGGGAAATGTGCCCGATCCTGTGTTTCCCGGTGTGGACGCGCTCCTGACGCTGGTGCGAATGCTGGTGCGCAGGCCTCGATTATGGGAACGCGATAGGACCTCGAAAAACGGGGTGACCTGCCGCTGCCGCTGGTGTGCCTGATCCGCGAGCCCGGCGCGGACGGGTTCCTGGCCCGGCTGGACCGCGCGTTCGCGGCCAAGCTGCCGAAGGTGCCGCACGTCCTGGTCACCCCGGCGGATGCGGCGAAGCACCCGAAGGCCGCGCTGCCGCTGCTCCACGCCCTGCACGGGAAGTTGCGCAGCGGGCAATTCGGCCGGAATTCGTTCAAGCAATTCGACCACTACGAACTGGCCGACCACCTCAGCGGTGTGGAACTCACCCCGAAACAGGTGAAGTACGAGCGCCCGGTCGAAGCGGTGTTGCGCGCTTGGGGCAGGCACCGCATGTCCGGTCAGGTGGGCGAGTTGGCCGACAAGGCGGGGGAACGCGCCCAGTTCCTCATGGCCTTGACCAAGTTCGCCGGTCGGTTCATCGGCCTCTACTGGAGGCGTGACCGGGTTCCGGGGCTCGGTCGGGAGCGGCGGTGGTTCATGCGCCAGCCGTACATGGTGCCCCGGCACTCGCAGGACTTCTTCGACTTCGCCGAGCGGCTCACCAAGGACCGCCGGGAGTCGGAGAACCTGGACCAGTTCCACAAGCTGCTCGTGCACGCGTTCCTGGAGGACCTGCGCACGGCCTACCGGCGGACCAGGGCCGGGTTCGTCCCCCACCGCAAGGCGCACCGGCGGACCACGTACGTGCCCGTGCTGCTGGACGACGTCGACCCGGCCGGGTGGGAGTTGCTGCGGTTGGTCAACGAGGTGCGCAACGAGACCGGCGAGCTGGACCCGCTGCTGTTCATCACGGCGGGCGGCGAGCAGCCGGACGACCTGGCCGCGCCCAGCACGCCGATGACGCCGAACGTGGCGGAGGAGGCGTTCAGCGCGTGGAAGGGCAGGTTGCCGCGCCGCCGCCAGCTGCTCGCGCCGGACGCCCGGTACCTGTTCGTCAGCCTTCCCGCCGCGGTGCCGGACGGGGTGCACCTGTCCGGTCGCGACCGGCACGCCTGGGAGATCGAGGAGCGCGAGGGTCCGCGCCGCGCCGTGTGGCCGGCCCGGCGCGGGGTCGGCGAGATGCTGGTGGTGCTGGTGGTGCTGGCCGCGGCGGCAGTGCCGGCCAAGGCGCTGTGGACGCACTGGTGGGCCGACTGCGCGTTCTTCGGCGCGGTGACCGGGAACATCGCCACGGAGGTGGTCACGGTCGACGGCACCGACCAGTGCGTCGGCTACAGCGACAACGCCGGGCAGGTGTTCGGTCGCAACGAGCGGCTGCGGTTGGCCCAGGAGAACGTCTTCGCGCAGAACGAGGTCGCGGCGGACCTGCACGAGCAGTCACCGGACCGGCCCTACTTCAGCCTGGTCTACTTCGCCGGGTTGACCTTCAACCAGAGCTTCCCGGCCTCCGAGCACTCCGTCGCCGAGGAGCTGGAGGGCCTGCTCATCCGGCAGCGCCAGCTCAACACCCAGGGCCTGAGGAGCGGGCCGCTGCTGCGCATCGTCATCGCCAACGGCGGCAACAAGATGGCCGTCGCGCACGCCGTGGCGCGCGACCTGCTGGTCCCGCTGATCGAGGCCGATCCGGGCATCCTGGGCGTGGTCGGGTTCGACCGCAGCGTCACGCAGACCGCGGCGGCGATCACCGAGCTGGGCGACCACGGGGTCACCGCCGTGGGCACCACCCTGACCAGGGTCGGCCTGGACGGGACCTCGCCGCTGTACTTCCAGCTGGTGCCGGACAACACCGTGCAGGCCAACCTGATCGCGGACTACGCGGCGGACGTCCAGGCCACGAAGGTGACGATCTTCCACCGGGCCGGGAGCGGGCCGGACGCCTACGTCGACTCGCTGGTGGAGGTCATGCGGGCGCGTCTGGGGGGCGGGCCGATCGAGGTGGTGGACAAGGACTGGCAGGAGTCGGCGGCGGAGCTGTCGAAGGCGTGCATCGACCAGGAGGACCGCCACCTGGAGATCGCCTTCCACGCGGGCCGGGAGGACGAGTTCGGCGGTTTCCTCCAGGCGCTGCGCAACAACTGCGCCGGCCTGGACAAGCTGCCGCGGGTCGTCGCCTCCGACGCGGTGTCGCGGTTCGTCGCCCACACGCCGGGCCGCAACCGCGACGAGTTCAACGGCGTCCCGCTCTTCTACGTCGGCATGGGCGGGCTGGTGGTGCTCGCCGGTCGCTCCTGCGTCGAGGGCAGGTCCGGCACGGTGGTGGGTGGGTCGTCGGCGCTCGACTCGTTCTGCGCCGGGTACCACGCCCTGCGGGACGAGATCTCGGCGGTGCTCCCGGCGGTCGAACGCCCGGTCGCGCCGTGGCCGGGTGAACGGGTCGGCGGCCTCTACGACACGGCAGGTCTCTTCGCCGCCGCGGTGCAGGAGCTCCGGCCGCAGGGCGGACCGGCACCGCACCGGGCGGCGGTCGCCCAGAGGTTCCGCGAGATGGACTTCCAGGGCGCCACGGGACTGATCAACTTCAAGCAGGGCCGGATCGCCAACGACCGCAACCTCGCGGTGCTGAAGCTCGCGGACATCCACGACGTGCAGGGCATCCCGGAGTGCGAGCTGATGACCGGGTTCCTCTACCGCCGCGGCCAGGAGCGGGACCCGGTCACCGGTTGCCCCGCGCTCGGCGTCGGCTGACCCCGCGCACGACGGGGCCCCGCCGCCGAAGCGACGGGGCCCCTGTTCCGGACGGGTCAGACGGTGACCGGTTCGCGGTCCTCGCTGGGGCGTTCGGCCTTGCGCGCCAGGCGGCGCTCCTTGCGGCCCTCGACCATCGAGTACAGGGTCGGCACCAGCACCAGGGTGAGCAGGGTCGAGCTGATCAGGCCGCCGATCACGACGATCGCCAGCGGCTTGCCGATGAACGCGCCCTCGCCGGTGATGCCCAGCGCCATCGGGAGCAGCGCGAAGATCGTGGCGGCGGCGGTCATCAGGATGGGCCGCAGCCGGCGCCGTCCGCCCTCCACCACGGCTTCGCGCACCGGCATGCCGTCCCGCCGGTACTGGTTGACCAGGTCGATCAGCACGATCGCGTTGGTCACCACGATCCCGACGAGCATGAGCATGCCGATCAGCGCGGGCAGGCCGAGCGGGGTGCCGGTGACCAGCAGCAGGCCGATGGCGCCGGTGGCCGCGAACGGGATGGACACCAGCAGGATCAGCGGCTGCACCAGGCTGCGGAACGTCGCCACCATGATCAGGAACACGATCGCGATGGCCGCCAGCATGGCCAGGCCCAGGTCCCCGAACGTCTCGGCCTGGTCGGCGCTGACGCCGCCGATGCTGTGCGAGGCCCCGTTGGGCAGGTCGAGCGCGTCCAGCCGCGACGTGAGGTCGGCGGTCAGCGCGCCCAGGTCGGAGCCGGTGGCCTTGGCCGTCTCGGTGGCGCTGCGCGCGCCGTCGGTGCGCCGCACCTGCACCGGACCGTCCACCACGGCCACGTCGGAGACCTGGCCGAGCGTGACGCCGCCGGGCTGCGGCAGCGCGCGCAACGCGTCCACGTCGGTCGGCGCGGTGGCGGGGGGGTGCGGCACCTGGTGCGGCCGGGCGTGGATCGGCCGGGGTGTGGGCGGCACGCCGCGCCGCGCCAGCGCCGCGGACTGGGCGGTGGTGTG
>NZ_JBFAAX010000247.1:0-8330 GCF_040639995.1 Actinosynnema sp. NPDC023658
CCCCACCTCGCCCCGCCGGACGGCGCGCACCTCCCGGTCCTCGTCGCGGCACGCCGGCGACGTCGACGCGCGCACCGCCGCCGTCCACGCGTCGAGCCCCTCGGGCAGGTAGGAGCGGTAGACCGGGAACGCGGCCATGACCTCGGCCACCGCCTGCTCGGCCTGCTCGCGGTCCGCGTCGCGCACCAGCGCGGCGATCCGGCGCACCTCGGCGCGCAGGATCGTCCGGGTCACCAGGTCGCGGCACTCGTGCTCGACCGCCGCGAAGTCGGTGGGCACGCCGAACTCGTCGGCCAGCGCGGTGAACGCCCGTTCGCCCGCCGGGTCCACGAACAGCCCGCACACCTCGCGCAGCGCGTCGTAGCCGGTGGTGCCGTCGGCGGGCCAGCTCGCGGGCAGCCGCTCGTCCGCGCCGAGGATCTTCTCCACGACGACCCACACGCCGGAGCGCTCCTTGAGCCGCCGCACGTACCCGCCGGGGTCGGCCAGGCCGTCCGGGTGGTCGACCCGCAGACCGGTCACCTCGCCCGCCGCGACCCACCGCAGCACCTCGTCGTGGGTGGCGTCGAAGACCTCGGGGTCCTCGACGCGCACCGCGGCGAGCGTGGTGATGTCGAAGAACCGCCGGTAGTTCAGCTCCGCGTTGCCGCGCCGCCAGAACACCAGCCGGTAGTGCTCGTGCTCCTCCTCCGACGCCTCGTCGCCAGCGAACGGCAGCAGCAGCGGCCCGGAGTTCCAGTCGATGTCGAAGAACCGCGCGTACCGCGACTCCCGCCCGTGCTCCAGGACGTCCCACCACCACCGGTTGACGTCGTCGGGCCCGACCGCCATGTGGTTGGGCACGATGTCGAGCACGAACCCGAGCCCGGACTGCTTGAGGGCCTTGTGCAGCGCCACCCGGCCCGCCTCGCCGCCCAGCTCCTCGCGGGCGCGGGTCGGGTCGACCACGTCGTAGCCGTGGGTGGAGCCGGGCACGGCCTCCAGGACGGGTGACGCGTACAGCGCGCCGACGCCCAGGGCGTTCAGGTAGTCGACGACCGCCTCGGCGTCGGCGAAGGTGAAGTCGGGGGTGAACTGGATGCGGTACGTCGACGCGGGCGCCTGCGCGTCCGTCATTCCCCCTCCACCCGCTGCAGCACCACGAGCGACCGCGCGACCAGCGTGATCGTGCCGCCGGCGGCCACCGGTTCGCCCTGGTCGGGAGGGGTCACCCGACCGGTCGCGGTGTCGATCACGACCGTCCACTGCGGACCGTAGCCCTCCTCGGGGAGGGTGACCTGGATGTCCTCGTGGTGCGCGTTGAACGCCACTAGGAACGAGTCGTCCAGCACCCGCATGCCCCGCTGGTCCAGGTCCGGGATGCCTTCGCCGTTGAGGAACACCACGACGCAGCGGCCGAAGTCGTCGCCCCAGTTCTGCTCGGTCATCTCTTCACCCGAAGGGGTGAACCAGGCGATGTCGCGCAGCTCGTCGCCCTTGCGGATCGGCTTGCCCTGGAAGAACCTGCGCCGCCGCAGCACGGGGTGCTGCCTGCGGAACTCGGTCAGCGCGGAGGTGAAGTCCACCAGGTCGCGGTTCTTCTCCAGCAGCGTCCAGTCCACCCAGGACAGGCCGTTGTCCTGGCAGTAGGCGTTGTTGTTGCCCTCCTGGCTGCGGCCGAGCTCGTCACCGTGCAGCAGCATCGGCACGCCCTGCGACAGCAGCATCGTGGCCAGCAGGTTGCGCCGCTGCCTGGCCCGCAGGTCGTTGACCTCCGGGTCGTCGGTCGGGCCCTCGACACCGCAGTTCCACGACCGGTTGTCGTCCGCGCCGTCGCGGCCGTCCTCGCCGTTGGCCGCGTTGTGCTTGTCGTTGTAGGACACCAGGTCGTTGAGCGTGAAGCCGTCGTGCGCGGTGACGAAGTTGATCGACGCGTACGGGCGGCGGCCGTCGTCCTGGTAGAGGTCCGACGAGCCGGTGACGCGGGACGCGAACTCACCCAGCGTGGCGGGCTCGCCGCGCCAGAAGTCGCGCACCGTGTCGCGGTACTTGCCGTTCCACTCGGTCCACAGCGGCGGGAAGTTGCCGACCTGGTAGCCGCCGGGCCCGACGTCCCACGGCTCCGCGATCAGCTTGACCTGGCTCACCACCGGGTCCTGCTGCACCAGGTCGAAGAACGTGGACAGCCGGTCCACGTCGTAGAACTCGCGGGCCAGGGTCGCGGCCAGGTCGAACCGGAAACCGTCGACCCGCATCTCGGTCACCCAGTAGCGCAGCGAGTCCATGATCAGCTGCAACGTGTGCGGGCTGCGGACGTTCAGCGAGTTCCCGGTGCCCGTGTAGTCCATGTAGAACTTCGGCTCGTCGTCCACGAGCCGGTAGTACGCCTGGTTGTCGATGCCGCGCATGGACAGCGTCGGCCCCAGGTGGTTGCCCTCGGCGGTGTGGTTGTAGACCACGTCGAGGATCACCTCGATGCCCGCCTCGTGCAGGGCGCGCACCATGCCCTTGAACTCCTGCACCTGGTTGGCCGACTCCGGCATCGCCGCGTAGTCGGCGTGCGGCGCGAAGAACCCGATCGTGTTATAGCCCCAGTAGTTCCGGAGGCCCTTCTGCTCCAGCCCGTGATCGGTGATGAAGTGGTGCACCGGCATCAGCTCGAGCGCCGTGACGCCGAGCGACTTCAGGTGGTCGATCACGACCGGGTGCGCCAGGCCGGCGTAGGTGCCGCGCAGCTGCTCCGGGATCTCGGGGTGCTGCATGGTCAGGCCGCGCACGTGGGCCTCGTAGATGACCGTCTCGTTGTACGGCACGTTCGGCGGGCGGTCGTTCGCCCAGTCGAAGAACGGGTTCACCACGACCGACAGCGGCACGTGACCGGCCGAGTCCTGGTCGTTGCGCGCGTCCGGGTCGCCGAAGTTGTAGCCGAACAGCGACTCGTGCCAGTCGACGTCACCGGTGATCGCCTTGGCGTACGGGTCGAGCAGCAGCTTGTTCGGGTTGCAGCGCAACCCGCGCTCCGGGTCGTGCGGGCCGTGCACGCGGTAGCCGTACTTCTGGCCGGGACCGACGCCGAGCAGGTAGCCGTGGTGGACGAAGCCGTCCACCTCCGGCAGCCGCACGCGCGTCTCGGTGCCGTCGTCGTCGAACAGGCACAGCTCGACGTAGTCCGCGACCTCGGAGAAGAGGGTGAAGTTGGTGCCGACGCCGTCGTAGGTGGCGCCGAGCGGGTAGGGAGTTCCGGGCCAGGGCCGCACAGGGATTTTCCTCCGGGAAAGCTTTGAGACGATCGACCCCTAACCGGGTGGATCAGGTTCTTGCGTGGCACCGCGCGAGCTGGCCGCGTGCGGCGACCAGCAGCAGCCTGGCCTCCTGCAGCTCGCAGTAGCGCAGGTGCTCGCACGCGGCTTCGGCGCAGGCCATCGCCTGCGCCAGCGCGTGGTCCGCACCCGCGTCGGTCCGCCGCAGGACGTCCCGCAGGGACTCCTCGGCGTGGTGGGCCCCGGAGAGCGGGTCGGCCAGGTTCGACGGCCGGACGGCCACGAGGACCCTCTCGACGGTCGACTCCAAGGCGTCCACCGGGCTGCTCTGGGGGATCATCTGCTCGGGCACGAGCCCGGTGCGGGACACCAAGTCGGTGTTCACGGGTGACTGCCACCTCCAACCATGGCGCGGGTGACGGGTTGACGATACCTCGCGGCTGTGCCGCGCGCTGTGACGTGCGGGTTTCGCGCCTTCACGACCCGCTCCGACCGGCTCGTGCCGCACGAGCACCGACCGCTTCGGCCGCACCGCGTTCCCCCGCACCGGGTTCCGCCGCACCGCGTTCCGCCGCGCGACCGGCGGCCAGCGCCGCGGCGACCCGCCGCACACCCGGGTCCTCGAACAGGTCGTCGAGCGCGACGGGCAGCGGGATGCGCCAGTTCGGGTACTGGTCGGTGGTGCCGGGCAGGTTCGGCTGGCGCAACTCCCCCAGCGCGTCCTGCGGCGAGGTCAGCACGAGCACGGACCTGGCTTTCGCGAGCAGGGCGTGGAACGCGGTAACCAGGTCATCGGCAGCCACACCTTCCTGCTTGAGGAGTTCGAGCAACTCCCCGCGCTCACGCTCGGCTGCGTCGTATTCCCCGTCCACCGGTCCTTCAAACTGCCCCAGTTCGGCTCGCACCCGAACGTGCTCCGCCGCGAGGAAACCGGCCACGGTCGGCAGGTCGTGGGTGGAGATGCTCGCCATGGTCGAGGCGGTCCACTCCCCCGGCGGGATCAGCGGGTGGCCCGGCTGGTCGTACTCGCGCTGGAACCACAGCACCGCCGAGCTGAGCATGCCGTGCTCGTGCAGCGCCTCGGTGACCTTCGGCTCGACCGTGCCCAGGTCCTCGCCGACGACGACCGCCGCGGCCCGGTGCGCCTCCAGCGTCAGCACCGCCAGCATGGCGTCCGGGTCGTAGTGCACGTACGTGCCGCGCTTGGGCGGCTCGCCCGGCGGGATCCACCACAGCCGCCACAGGCCCGCGACGTGGTCGATCCGGATGCCGTCCGCGTGCCGCAGCACGCTGCGCACCACCGCCCGGAACGGCTCGTAGCCCTGCTCGGCCAGCCGGTCCGGCCGCCACGGCGGCAGGCCCCAGTCCTGGCCGAGGCGGCTGAACGCGTCCGGCGGCGCCCCGACCCGGACGTCCGCGGCGAACGCGTCCCGCACCGCCCACGTGTCCGCGCCGCCGGGGTTCACGCCCACCGGCAGGTCGTGCACGACGCCCACCGCCATGCCCGCGTCGTGCGCGGTCCGGCGCGCGGCGGTCAACTGCTGTTCGCACAGCTCCTGCAACCACGCGTGGAACGCCACCCGCTCGGGGTCGGCGGTCGCCGTGGCCGGGTCGCGCTGCTCGGGCGGCCACTCGCGCCAGTCCGGGCCGTGCACCTCGGCCAACGCGCAGAACCGGGCGAAGTCCAGCAGCTCGCCCTCGGGCGCGCGGTGCTCCTCGTCCCGCCAGAGCAGCTCCAGCGCCTTGGCCTTGGCCTCCCACACCGCGTCGTAGTCGATCAGCCCGGTGTCGTTGGCGGGGCGCAGCGCGTCGATCTCAGCCCTGAGCGCCTGATCGGCCGCGCGGTACGCCGGGATATCGGAGATCCGCAGGTAGAGGGGGTTGGCGAAGCGGCGGCTCGACGGCGAGTACGGGGAGCGCTCCACCGGCGGGGTCGGGCTGATCGCCTGCACCGGGTTGACCAGCAGCACGCCCGCGCCCAGCTCCTCGGCGCTGCGCCGGGCGAGGGTGGCCAGGTCCGCGTAGTCGCCCATGCCCCACGACCCGGCCGAGCGCATCGCGTACAGCTGCACCATCCAGCCCCACGACCGGGTGACGGGGGCGAGTTCGCGCGGGGCGACGATCACCGTGCGTTCACCCAGGCGGTGGTAGCCCAGCGGCAGGGCGGCGGGCAGCTCGACCCGCCCGCCGTCCTCCAGCTCGACCGTGCCGCCACCCGCCTCGTCCGCGTCGAGGACGTCACCCTCGCGCAGGACCACGGTCCTGGGCGGTGGTTTCGGTGCGGCGAGGGCCCGGCGCACCGCCTCCGGGGTGGAGGCGTCCACGTCCAGCTGCGCCAGCACGGCCACCACGACGTCGGCGTCGACGTCCGCCCGCTGCTGGTTCGCGTCCTCGTACGAAGTGGCCACGCCGTGTGCCTCGGCCAGTGCCGCGAGCTCGTCGTCCACGCTGGACAGCTTCGTCTCCTCCGGTAGGCCGATGCCAGGGCGGTAGCGCCTGGTCACCCAAAGGTTGCAGGAAGTTCTTCGTGGTTAATGGCCCGGACGAGTGGCCCTCAAACCCCGGCCGCGGTGGAGTTCCTCACCACGAGTTGCACCGACGGCGGCGCGGTGTCGTGCTCGTCGCCGCGCAGGTCGGCCAGCAGCACCTCCACGGCGTGCTCGCCGCGTTCCCGCCACGCGCCTTCCACCGCGGTCAAGCCGACCGCGCGGGCCAGGTCGGTGCCCTCCAGGCTGACGATCGACACGTCGCCGGGCACGTCGCGCCCGTCGCGGCGCAGGCGCAGGAACACGCCCAGCGCCACCTCGCCGCTGGTGCTGATCACGGCGGACGGCAGGCGTTCGCCGTCCAGCAGCGCGTCCACCACCTGCTCGCCGCCCGCCACCGTCGAGGACGACCACAGCGTCCACTCCGGACGGACCGCCAGACCCTCGGTGACCAGCACCTCGTCGTAGGACTCGTCGATGTCGCCGGCCAGCACCAGCGCCACGTCCCGGTGGCCCAGCCCCACGAGGTGCCCGACGGCCAGCCGCAGCGCCTCGCGCAGGTCGTCGTCCCACACCGCGACCACCGGCACGTCCAGGCCCCTCAGCGCGGCGTCCTCGGCCTCGGTGAGGTTCACCGCCAGCGCGAGCACCCCGTCGACCCGCCGGCCCAGCGGCAGCTCCTCGAAGAACCGCTTGCGCGCGTCGGTGTCGCGCAGCACGTAGAGCAGGACGTCGTACCCCGCCTGCCGCAACGCGCCCTCCGCGCCCGCCAGCAGGTCGCCCCGGCCGACGTCCGCGGTGAGCACGGCGATCGCGTACCGCCGACCACCCGCCAGGCTGGAGGCGTCCCGGGCGATCGCGTACCGCATCCGCTTGGCGACCTCGGTCACGTACCGCCGGGTCGCCTCGGACACCCCCGGCTCGCCGCGCAGCGCGCGCGACACGGTCGCGGCGGACACCCCCGCGGCCCGCGCCACGTCGGACATGCTCGTCACACCACACCTCCCGGCCTGGTACGAGATTAGCGAGAACCGTACGGTTGCCTCGTCGCGAACACCCTGCGAGACGTGATCGACACCCTGCGGAAGGACGCGCATGAAGCCCGGCGACCAGGCACCCGACTTCACCCTGCCCGACCAGGACGGCACCCCTCGGGCGCTGTCCGACCTGCTCTCCGACGGCCCCGTGGTGCTGTTCTTCTACCCCGCCGCGATGACCGCCGGGTGCACCGCCGAGAGCTGCCACTTCCGGGACCTGGCGGGCGAGTTCACCGAGGTCGGGGCGCAGCGGGTGGGGATCAGCCCGGACTCGGTGGGCAAGCAGGACGAGTTCGCCTCGGCCCACGGCTTCGACTACCCGTTGCTGTCCGACGCCGACGGCGCGGTGGCCGCCCGGTTCGGCGTGAAGCGCCGCTTCGGCCCGCTGCCGGTGAAGCGGCACACGTTCGTCATCGACACCGACCGCACCGTGATCGAAGTCATCAAATCCGAGTTCGCCATGAACGCCCACGCCGACAAGGCGCTGGCCGTCCTGCGCCACCGGGCCGGTCGGACCACCTGACGCCCAGGGGCCCAGCCTGACATCGGCTGACGACCGCCGGCGCCTCAGGCCGGTCGGAGCCCGGCGAGGACGAAGTCCGCGATCTCCCCGCCGAGCCGGGCGGGCGACTTTGGCCCGCCCGGCCGGTACCAGGTCGGCAGCTGGTTGACCACGCCCAGCGCGATCAGGACCGCCGTGTCGGCGGGCACCGCCGCGCTGAACTCGCCGGCCTCCTGGGCCTGCTCGACCACCGACCGGAACGTCTCGTGGTAGCGCCGCCGCTCGGCCCGGAAGCTGGCCATCCGGTCCGCGTCCAGCCGGTGCATCTCGCGCACGAACACCGCGGTCTCGTCCACGCTCTCCGCGGTCGTCTCGACCAGGCTGACCACGATCCGCCGCACCGTGGTCGCCGCGTCCAGCCGGGCCGCCACGATCCCGTCGAGGTCGGCCATCTGGCGTCCGATCAGCGAGCGGTAGATCTCGAACAGCAGGTCGTCCTTCGACCCGAAGTAGTGGTAGAGCGCGCCCTTGGTGACCGAGGCAGCGTCGACGACCTCCTGCACGGTCGTCGCGTCGAACCCCTTGGCGGCGAACAACCGCACGGCCGCGCCCACGATGCGCTCGGGCGTGGCCCCGGTCCGCCGCGCCACCGTCAGGCCCCCGGCGCCAGCGCGCGCACCAGGTCGAGCTGGTCGGCGCCGGTGGGCAGCAGGGCCATGACGGGCGTGTCGACGCCGTTGGCCGCGTACTTCGCGACGTGCGCGCGGCACTCGTCCACGCTGCCGTGCACGACCAGCGCGTCCACGACCTCGTCCGGGACGAGCGCACCCGCGCCGCGCCGGTCACCGGCCGCCCACGCCTCGTGCATCGGGCGCAGCGCCTCGCCGCGCCCCAGCCAGTCGTGGAACGCCGCGTACGCGGGCACCGTGAGGTAGGTGCTGATCAGCATGCGGCCGAGCGCGCGGGCCGCGTCGGCGTCCTCGGTCGGGCACACGAAGATCCGGGCGGCCAGCTCGCCGCCGTTCATCTCGGCGCGCACCTTGGGCACGTCGTCCGCGCCGAGCCA
>NZ_JBFAAX010000248.1:0-8297 GCF_040639995.1 Actinosynnema sp. NPDC023658
GTGCGCCGCAGCGGGTCACCGGTGTGCCCGAACGGGGTGCGGGTTCACCCGGACGAGGTGCGGCCGCAGAGCGGGACGCAGGCCGCGCCGAGCGGGTGCGGCCCGCGGGTCGGTCAGAGCGGGATGTAGACGCCGAAGTCGCGGTTCGCGGTGCGGAAGTCCTGGAAACCGATCCGCGCGCCCGCCGCCCGGGTGACCGTGCCCTTGGCGATGACGCCACCGGCCGACGAGGGCCCGTACACCGGACCGCCGCTGTCACCGGGGCGCGCGGCCGGCTGGCCGTTCACCTGCTCGCCCTCCACCAGGTCCTCGCGGTCGGCGTAGAAGAACAGCACCTTGATGTTGCACACCGGACCGCCCGTCTCCCGGGCGCTGGTGACGCCGGACTGGCACAGGTACTCGCCGGTGTAGACGTCGCCCCAGCCGCGCACGACCTCGGTGGAGTTGCTGTCGCCGCCGCCCACGTACTGCTGGTTCACCACGTTGCCGGTGGGGATCAGCATGATGTCGTGGTCGTTGTGCTTGGCGCCCGCCGTGCCGATGTACTCACCGGTCGGGTCGGTGACGCGCACGCCGGGGTTGCCGCAGTGGCCCGCGGTGAGCAGGAAGCGGGCGTTGTCGCCGTTGCGGACGGAGAACCCG
This sequence comes from Actinosynnema sp. NPDC023658, assembly GCF_040639995.1. NCBI lineage: Bacteria > Bacillati > Actinomycetota > Actinomycetes > Pseudonocardiales > Pseudonocardiaceae > Actinosynnema > Actinosynnema sp. NPDC023658. The sequence goes on from NZ_JBFAAX010000248.1 coordinate 643, forward strand.
GACGTGCAGGCCGCGTTGCCCAGCACGATGGTCGCCCCGCCCTTCCACGGCGGCGCGTCGTTCTGCCGGGACACCGGCGCGAGCGGTTGCTCCACCACGGTCCGCACCGGCACGTCGACGTCCACGGAGCGGGTCGCGAACTCGGACGTGGCGCCGAGGACGAGGCCGCTGCCGTCGGCGGGCACCTTGATCGCGTGCACGCCCGGTCCCCGTTGCGCCTGCACGACCTTGGCGGCCTCGCGGAGCTCGGCGTTGGAGTGGCGTGCGGCTTCGAAGGTCACCGGGGCCTCGCCCCGGGACGCGGCGTCGCGCACGGCGGCGGGCACGTCGCCCTTCCACCACAGCGCGACGTGGTCGTCCTCCAGCACCAGGCCCGCGAACCCGGCGTGGTCGCCGCGGTCCACCTCGGCCCGGATCGTGTCGGCGGTGCGCACCAGCGGCTGCTGGGCGAGCATCCGGTCCCAGTCGGTGACCGGACCCGCTGCGGCGGGGGCGGTGGCCAGTGCGGCGGTCGTGATGGCCGCGGCCACCGCGGCGGTGATCGTGCGTGCTGTCCTCACGAGCGGAACTCCTCTGCGTGACAGGGTGGACAGCGGCGGCGGATCCTCAGGTTATGGTCTGGACCAAAAGCTTGTCATTGACACAACGGGACAGAAACGCGCGTGCTGCAACAGGACGCGGGCCCGCACGGCGACCGGGCGCCACCCCGCGAGGGATGACGCCCGGTCGTGTCCCGGTGCGAGCGCTCAGTCCTTGCGGCAGTCCCACCGCGTCATCTTGTCGTTGTGGGCGTCCCCGACGTACTTCGAGCCGCTGTTCTCGGGCTCGTCCCACAGCCTGCTGCTGCCGGCGTACGCGATGATCGTCTTGTCGGTGTCGGTGTTGACCCAGCTCGACGTCTTGGCGGAGAAGCCCCAGTCGCTCGCCTCGTCGCCGCACGTGTCGGCGAACTGCCACCGCGAGCCGCCCCAGTCCCGGTTCTCGTAGAAGCAGTAGTTGTCCTTCTTCGTCGTCCCGGAGGGGCAGCCGTGCACGTCGCGGACTTCCGCGGCGTCGGCCGGTTCCGCCAACCCCGCCGCCCGCGCCCGCGGGTACCGGACGTTGGCCCCGAGCCCCTTCGGCGCCACGGCTTCACCGGGCGACGGCATGACCACGAGGATCCGGCCGCCCAGCCAGGCCACCGCGTTGTCGCTGACCTGGACGCCTCCGGGGTGCTCGGCCAGCAACTCCTCCACCTCGGACGCGAGCGGGCCGGTCGGTCCGGCGGGCGTCGCGCCCGCCCCCGCGGGAGCCGCGACCAGCAGGGCGACCACCGAGAAAGCCGCACCGGCCCGCACGAGCGCCCGCCGGGCAATGGACGTCACCTTCATGTTCCCCTCCTTGGAAAAGCACCTGGCGCGCTGCGGCGCACCTACCAGGAGGGTCGCGGATCCCGCCGCTGATCGGGGCGGACCCGACCGCACTCCACTCGATCGAGAGGCCGCGGTGGAGTCGACGTCACGGCGCGTCGACCGTGTCCCCGAGCCCGCGCCGATCGGGCCCGGGGACTGGCTCACCCGACCGTGGTCAGGACAGGGTGAAGTGGTCGACGTCGAACAACCCGCCCGACCCGGTGCCGGTGAACACCAGGAACACCGGACCGGTGCCGCTGCCGGTCAACGCCGTCGACACGTCCACGAACCGGTCGAAGCCGCCGGTGCCGACGACCGCGACCGAGCCGAGCAGCGCGCCCGTCTGCGACCCGGCGCGGACCTCGATGCGACCGCCCGCGTTGCCCGACGACACCCGCGCGGTGAACTGGCGCTTGCCCGAGGCGCTGGTCTGCCCGTAGCCCGCCCAGTCGCCGCCGTCGATGTAGCCGACGGTCTGGCCGCCGCTCGCCGTGCCGTGCGACGCGACCTGCACGCCGGACGACGACGTGTACGCCTCGCCCTCGACCCGTTGCGACGGCTGCTCCTGCGGCCGGCAGTCGGCCTGCACCAAGCCCGCCGCGTACCGGATGCCGCCGAGCAGGTGGGTCCGGAACGCCGGGTCGGCGTACGACTCGACCGTGTGACCGAGTCCGGTGTAGAACGAGCGGCCCGACGCCTGCGTGCGGCACCACGAGATCGGGTGGTCGCCCGCCATGGTGCCGCCGCTGTAACTGGCCTCGTCCACGTTCGCCAGGACCCGGGACGTGGCCCGCGGGTTGGTGCGGAAGTTGTACCACTCGTCGGTGCGGCTCCAGGCGGTCGGCAGGTGCGCGGTCGCCGGGTGGGTGCGGTCCTCCGGCCGCACGGTGGCCGCCTGGATGTTCGGGTGCGAGAGGAAGTACGCGCCCACGAGCTGCCCGTAGTAGGGCCAGTCGTACTCCGTGTCCGCCGCCGCGTGCACGCCGACGTAACCGCCTCCACCGTCCACGTAGGACTGGAACGCGGCCTGCTGCGCGTCGTCCAGCACGTCGCCGGTCGTGTTGAGGAACACCACCGCCGCGTACCGGGCCAGGTTCGACGCGGTGAACGCCGCCGGGTCCTCCGTGGCCGTGACCGCGAACCCGTTGGCCGCGCCCAGTTCCCGGATCGCCTGGGTGCCCGCCGGGATGGCGTCGTGGCGGAAGCCCGCGGTCTTGCTGAACACCAGCACCTCCGGACCCGGTGGCGCGGTAATCCCGGTGGTGAAGGTGAACGCGTCCAGGTCGAGCAGGTTGCCCTGCCCCGTCACGCCCTTGAAGACCAGGAACAACGTCGTCGTGCCGGTCGGCGCGTTCGCCAGGGTGGTCGAGACGTCGACGAACGTGTCCCAGTTGCCGGTGTTGGGCACGGTGAGCGCGCCGAGCAGCGTCCCGGTCGCCGCCCCGGCGCGCACCTCCACCGTGCCGCCGGGACCGCCGGAGGACACGCGCGCCGTCACCGACCGGGCGTTGCCCAGGCGGTAGGGCTGGAACGAGATCCAGTCGCCGTCGTCGGTGAACCCGACCGTGCGACCGCCCTCCGCGGCACCGTGGTTCGCGGGCTCGACGCCTCGCATGGCGCCGTAGTGCTCGGCCTGGCGGTGACGCGGTTGGAGGGTGCTCACCGAGTGCGAGGTCAGGCCCGCCTTGTCGGTGTACTCCGCGTCGAAGACCCCGTAGATGTTCGCCGCGGCGTCGTGCTCGCCGTCCACGGGCACCGCGATCTGCCCGGTGCACCCGGTGGCCTGGGTGATCTGGTGCCGGTGGCTGTCGTGGCCGAGCAGGTAGGTGACCTTGACGCGCGAGCAGTCGACCGGCCCGTCCTCCGGGTCGGTCACCGCCACCTGGAACGGCACCGCGTCACCGAACGCGAACAGCGCCCCGTCGCCGGGCGCCTGCAACGTCACGGTGGGCGCGGTGTTGCCCGCGGTGACCAGGACGCTCGCCGTGCCGGTGAGCCCCTGCGGGTCGGTGACGGTGAGCGTGGGCGAGTAGTTGCCCGCCGCGGTGTAGGTGTGGGAGGGGTTCGCTTCGGTGGACGTGCCGCCGTCACCGAAGGTCCACCGGTACGACAGCGCGCCGCCCTCGGGGTCGGAGCTGCCCGCCGAGGAGAACTTCACGGTCAGCGGCACCGGTCCGGACGTGCGGTCCGCCGCGACCTTCGCGGTCGGGTTGCGCGGTGCGTTGCCCTTGTAGTCGATGCGGTAGATGGCCTGGTTGCCGCTGCCCGTGCCGTAGTCCAGCACGTACAGCGAGCCGTCCGGGCCGAACTGCAGGTCCATGACCTGCGTGCCGTCCCACGGGAAGTCCTCGATGACGCCGGGCGAGCCGTCCGCGCCCACGCCGATCGCCTTGATCCACTGGCGCCCGTACTCGCCCGCGAAGAAGCGCCCGTCCAGCGACTGCGGGAACTTCGTCGGTGAGGCGAGGTTCGGGTCGTAGCGGTAGACCGGGCCGCCCATCGGTGACTCCGAGCCGCCGCCGAACTCCGGCGGCGAGCCCGCGTCGCCCGCGTACCTGATCCACGCGGGCTGCGCGGCGGGCAGCGTGGTCAGGCCCGTGTTGCGCGGCGAGGTGTTGTTCACGCCCGTGCCGCACTCGTAATGCGCCCCGGACGGACCGCTGGGGAACGTGTAGCGGACGTAGGTCTCGTTCGCGGTGTTCGTGCCGGTGCAGTAGGGCCAGCCGAAGTTGCCGGGCCGGGTGATCCGGTCGAACTCCACCTGCCCGCTGGGTCCGCGCGTCGCGCTGCTCACGCCCGCGTCCGGGCCGTAGTCACCGAGGTAGACGACGCCGGTGGCCTTGTCGACGCTCATCCGGAACGGGTTGCGGAAGCCCATCGCGTAGATCTCGGGCCGGGTGCGCGGGGTGCCCGGGGCGAACAGGTTGCCCGCCGGGACGGTGTAGGTGCCGTCGGGTTGCGGCTTGATCCGCAGCACCTTGCCGCGCAGGTCGTTGGTGTTGCCCGCGGAGCGCTGCGCGTCGAACTGCGGGTTGCGGTTCGTCCGCTCGTCGGTCGGGGTGTACCCGTCGGACACGAACGGGTTGCTGTCGTCGCCCGTGGTCAGGTACAGGTTGCCCTGGGCGTCGAAGTCGATGTCGCCGCCGACGTGGCAGCACTGGCCGCGGTCGTTGGCCACCCGCAGCACGACCTTCTCGCCGGCCATGTCGAGCGTGTTGTCGGCCTTGAGGGTGAAGCGGGACAGGTAGAGCTCACCGCGCCACGCCGCGAACGTCGCGTCGGTGCCCTCGGTCGGCGCGTCGCCGTCCGGCGTGCTCAGCCGCGGCGAGTAGTACAGGTACAGCCAGCGGTTGACGGCGAAGCCGGGGTCGGCCGCGACGCCCTGCAACCCCTCCTCGTCGTGCGTGTAGACGTTGAGCTTCCCGGCCACGGTGGTGGTGTTGCCCGCGGCGTTGGTGATGCGGACCGTGCCGTCGCGGGCGGTGTGCACGACGGACCGGTCGGGCAGGACGGTCAGGGACATCGGCTCACCGAGCTTGGCGGCGCCGGCGGCCAGTTGGACGTGCTGGTAGTCGCCGGGCGGGATGGCCGCGGCGGCCGTGCCCTGGTTCAGGGGCAGCAGCAGGGAGGCGGCCAGCAGGGACGCGCCGAACGCCCGTGCCCACGGGGATGGGGAAGGGGACATCGCAGGGATTCCTCTCTCCCGAGCGCGTGCGGAGCCGCCCGGAGACAGTGGTCTTCCGGTGGTGCGAGGACGGTGTGGTGAAATCGATTAACACTCACCCGGGCGAGCGGCCGCAACTATTTCGACCGCGTTACCACTCGAACGGCCCACGGCTCGTCCTGCGGTGCGGCAAACAGGGCCGATCGGCGCAACTTGCGTTCAGATCGCGCAAGAAGGTTGCGAGGCAGCGAAACTTCAGGACAGGATGGCGGTACGACAGGCCGCGCTGAACCCTGCCGAAAAATGGTCACGGCATTCCCGGGACGTTCCGGGAAATGCGCGTGACAGTATTCCGGTCATCCTCGGGTGAAATGTTCGGGAGCGACCGGGAACGGCCGTCCTCGAATCAACGGCAGAACGCTGCGAGCGAAGTCTGGGGCCGGGTGCGCGCTCGGTCGGCCCGGCCCGCAGCCCGTTCCGGTGCGTCCGGACGCACCGCGCCCACGTGCCGCGGTCGACGGTCCGGACCGGTCAGGTGAGCCCGTCCCGCCACCGCTGCTGGGCCGTGCGCGAGTACCGCCGCACGCGCTGGGGCAGGCGGTCGAGCCGCCTCGGGTACGAGACCGCCTCGCGCCAGCGGTGGTACTCGGCCTGGGCGACCTCCCGCACCGGGTGGTGCGGGGGCAGCGCGTGGTAGAGGTCCGCGTACAGGTCACGGGCGTCGGTGCTCCGCCCGGCCGCACCGAGCCACCACGCGTAGTCGTGCATCGCGTCGAGGGTGCGCTCGTCGGCGGTGCCGTGCGCCTTCAGGCAGCCGTCGACCAGGAAGTACCCGATCCGGCACGCCTCGGTCGCCGTGCGGGTGCAGCCGGTCGCGTTCATCAGGCCGCGTTGGGCCCACAGGCTGTGCGGGTGCAGTGGCCCCAGCGACGCGGCGCAGCGCTGGTGCAGCTCGGTGTACTGGGCCAGGGCGTGCCGGTGCGCGTTCAGCGCCTCGTTGCACCACGCCAGGCTCCGCAGCACGTCGAGGGTGTCCGGGTGGTCCGCGCCGAGCGTCGCGCGGTGGTCGTCGAGCATCCCGGCGTACCGGATCCGCGCCTCGTGCAGCCGGTCGGAGTCCGCCATCGCGTCCGCCGCACGCCGCCGGGTGGCCAGCGACACCGGGTCGGTGCCGGGCGGCGGCGGGAGCGGCGGCGGCAGGTACTGGTTCACGCTCACGTCGCGGCCGGCCTGGTAGACGTTGCTGCCGTCGTCCGCCCGCGCCGACTGGTGGTTGCGCCCACCGGGGTAATCACGCACGGTGCCTATTGTCGCGGCGACCCGTCACCCGGTGTGCGCAGCGGAACGGGCACGTCCGGGTGAACGGCCGGCGTCCCGGCCGGTCAGTGGCCGCCGGCGGGCGTCACGGGTGGATGCCCGGCCCGTGGTCGGGGTCGTCCACGGGTGCGATGGGGGTCGGGCTGAGCGACACCTCGTCCTCGCCCTCCTCCAGCAGGGTGGCGGCCGGGCCGACCACGCGCGGGTCCGGTTCACCGACCACCTCGGGGTCCTTGTCGGCGTACCCGACGCGCGCCAGCACGCTGCGCATGGCCTCGATCCGGGCCCGCTTCTTGTCGTTGCTCTTGACCACGGTCCACGGCGCGGCCTCGGTGTCGGTGGCGCGGAACATGGCCACCTTCGCCTCGGTGTAGGCGTCCCACAGGTCCAGCGACCTGACGTCGTTCGGGCTGAGCTTCCACTGCCGGACCGGGTCGACCTGGCGGATCAGGAACCGGGTCCGCTGCTCGGCGCGCGACACCGAGAACCACAGCTTGACCAGCAGGATCCCGTCGTCCACGAGCATCTTCTCGAACGTCGGCGCCTGCCGCGTGAACCGCTCGTACTGCTCGTCGGTGCAGTAGCTCATGACCCGCTCGACGCCCGCCCGGTTGTACCAGGACCGGTCGAACATGACGATCTCGCCCGCGGTCGGCAGGTGGTTGACGTACCGCTGGAAGTACCACTCCCCCTGCTCGCGCTCGGTCGGCTTGCCCAGCGCCACGACCCGCGCCCCACGCGGGTTGAGGTGCTCGGTGAACCGCTTGATGGTGCCGCCCTTGCCGGCCGCGTCACGCCCCTCGAACACGACGACCATCCGGCCGCCGGTGTCCTTGATCCAGTACTGGAGCTTCAGCAGCTCGATCTGCAGCAGCCGCTTGGACAGCTCGTACTCCTCGCGCGCCAGCCGCGTCTGGTACGGGTAGTTCTCCCGCCACGTGTCGATCGGCGTGCCGTCCGCGTGCCGCAGCACGGGGTCGTCCCCGTCCTCGTAGTCCACCACGAGGTCGTCCACCCGCAGTCCGGGGAAGAGGTCGGAGATGTCGAGCGCGCTGTTCACCGGATCGGCTTACCCCGGTCATTACCCGGACAAACCGGACGTGGCCCGCTTCGCACCCGGACGGGTGGACCCGGCCCGCACCCGTGAGCGGCCCGCCGCCGACCCGTTGAGGGATCCGGACGTGCGTGGAGCCCGGTGGGTGCGCACCAGCCGACCACCGATCTTGTTCACCTTGCCGTGCGCGATCAGGTGGACCGCGTCCTGCGGCCGGCCCGCCTCCACG
>NZ_JBFAAX010000249.1:0-8294 GCF_040639995.1 Actinosynnema sp. NPDC023658
CGACCAGCTGACCTGCGCTGATGTCACCGTCGGGTGGCCCCGGACACATCCGGGGCCACCCGATTTGCATATCCCGGTAACCCAGGCGTAGAGTTCCAATTACCGACGCGGGGTGGAGCAGCTCGGTAGCTCGCTGGGCTCATAACCCAGAGGTCGCAGGTTCAAATCCTGTCCCCGCTACAAAGTAGGAGAGCCCTGTCTGCGGAGAGCGCAGACGGGGCTTTTCCGCATTTACACCGGGGGTCCGACCCCCGGGCCCCGGGCAGGATGGGCTTCGCCCCCCTGCACCCCCCGAAGCCGTTGCGCAGGTGGTTCGGCGCGGCAGTGGGCGGCGGATGTGGTGGACGTGGGGTTGTGCGGGGTGTGAGCTGGGGTTTTGTGGTTAGGGGACCCCGGTGAAAATGGGGTTTTCGGTCGTGTATAGTTGTCCTTACAGCGCGGGGTGGAGCAGCTCGGTAGCTCGCTGGGCTCATAACCCAGAGGTCGCAGGTTCAAATCCTGTCCCCGCTACTACGTGAAAGGCCCCCAGGCGGTTTGCCTGGGGGCCTTTCACCTTTTTGTGCTCAGGTCATGTTCTCGGCCCAGTACTGGGCACACGTGAGCGAGCACACCCGGCCTTCGCCGCTGACCGTGCGATGCCTGCGGATCTGCTTCCCGCACACCATGCACTCGTCCTTGCCCGCCTGCTCCGGGATCGTGCCGGACGCCCAGGCGCGGGCGTTGCGGACCACTTTCGTCCCCGTCGTCCATTTGATGCCCACAGCTGACCTCCCGATCGAACGAACACCCGGGGTAATGGTCCCACCACCCGACGTGTTTGCCACGTCGAGAACCGGACATCACCGGGTTGTGCTATCGGATGAGGGACCGTGGGGGCCCGGCGGACGCGGCGCGTGACTTCGGCTCGCCGTTAGGGTGAACGCAAAAGTGCGGTTTCCCTTGCGCTCCAATGGATTTCCACTCCGCGTGGACAACCCGGGTCAAGAGGCCGAACGCGTGGCGTTGATCAGTGGCCGGTTACGCAGAGGTGCTTCCCGTTGCTCCGCTTGGCCCAACTCCACTAGCCCGTGATCAGCCACAGTGGACAGAACGGCTGACCATTGTGGACAGCGACCGGTGACCGTGGCACCGTTGGTGGGGTGTCGGACCTGAATGCTACGGCGGCAGCCCTGCTCGGGCTGCTGCACGACGGACCCAAGACCGGTGGCCAGCTCGTGGCTGAGGCCGGAGAGCGCTTCGGTGCGTTCTTCAGCGTCACCCGCAGCCAGGTCTACCGCGAGCTGCCCGCGTTGGCGGACGCCGGCCTGCTGCGACTCGGCAAGCAGGGCCCGCGATCGAGCCAGCAGTACGTGCTGACCGCGGCGGGCAAGAAGGCGTTCAAGAACTGGCTGCTCTCCGAGCCGGGGCCGGACCACCTGCGCAGCCCGCTGATCCTGCGGCTGGTGCACGCGGGCTCCTTGACCGCCAAACAGCGGCAAGGGCTCGTGGACGCCGCCCGCGCGAGCTACGGCGCCGAGCAGGAGGCCGCCAAGACCGCGGTCAAGACCGCGGAGGACGCCTACGCCAAGGCGGTGGCGGAGTTCGGCCTGGCCCACGCCAAGGCCGTCCTCAAGCTGCTCGACGCCATCCCGACGGCCTGAATCGCGCGCACCGGTCGCACTGCGCGACCGGTGCCGGCGTAATCTTGGGCCGTGAATCCCGACGTCGAAGCAGACATCAAGGACCTCTCCGCCACGCTCGCGAGCATCGAGGCGGTGATGGACCTCGGTGCCCTGCGCGCCCAGGTCGCCGAGCTGGAACAGGCGGCGGCCCGGCCGGACCTCTGGGACGACCAGGAGAAGGCGCAGAAGGTCACCAGCCAGCTCTCCCACAAGCAGGGTGAGCTGCGCCGCGTCACGGGCCTGCGCGACCGGCTGGACGACCTGTCGATCATGTACGAGCTGGCCGAGGACGAGGGTGACGCGGGCAGCCTCGCGGAGGCCGACACCGAGCGCGCGAAGCTCCGCGAGGAGATCTCCTCGCTGGAGGTCCGCACGCTGCTGTCGGGCGAGTACGACGAGCGCAACGCCCTGGTCACGATCCGTGCCGAGGCGGGCGGCGTCGACGCGGCCGACTTCGCGGAGATGCTGCTGCGGATGTACTCGCGGTGGGCCGAGCGGCACGGCTACGGCGTCGACGTGTTCGACACCTCCTACGCGGAGGAGGCGGGCATCAAGTCCGCGACGTTCCGCGTCTCCGCCCCCTACGCCTACGGCACGCTCAGCGTCGAGCAGGGCACGCACCGGCTCGTGCGCATCTCGCCGTTCGACAACCAGGGCCGCCGGCAGACGTCGTTCGCGGGCGTCGAGGTGGTGCCGGTGGTCGAGCAGACCGACCACGTCGACATCGACGAGAAGGACCTGAGGGTCGACGTCTACCGCTCGTCCGGCCCCGGTGGCCAGGGCGTCAACACGACCGACTCGGCGGTGCGCCTGACGCACATCCCGACCGGCATCGTGGTCTCCTGCCAGAACGAGCGCTCGCAGCTGCAGAACAAGGCCACCGCGATGGCCGTGCTCCAGGCGAAGCTGCTGGAGCGGCAGCGGCAGGAGGACCAGGCGAAGATGGACGCGCTCAAGGACACCGGCTCCAGCTGGGGCAACCAGATGCGCTCCTACGTGCTGCACCCCTACCAGATGGTCAAGGACCTGCGCACCGAGCACGAGGTCGGCAACCCGTCCGCGGTGCTCGACGGCGAGATCGACGACTTCCTGGAAGCCGGCATCCGGTGGCGCAAGCAGCACCAGTCCTGATCGGTCAAGCCCCCGTTCGGCGGGCGACACGGAGGCTTTACCCAGGCCACGAGTACACTCGCGCCTCGTGATTCGCCTCGAACACGTGTCCAAGGTCTACAAGAGCTCCGCGCGTCCCGCGCTCGACAACGTCTCGGTCGAGATGGACAAGGGCGAGTTCGTGTTCCTCATCGGGCCTTCCGGTTCCGGGAAGTCCACGTTCCTGCGGCTCCTGCTGCGTGAGGAAGTGCCCAGCAAGGGCCGCGTGTACGTGTCGAACTTCGACGTGGCCAAGATGTCCCGGCGCAGGGTCCCCCGCCTGCGCCAGTCCATCGGCTGCGTGTTCCAGGACTTCCGCCTGCTGTCCAACAAGACCGTGGCGGAGAACGTCGCGTTCGCGTTGGAGGTCATCGGCAAGCCTCGCAACACCATCGTCAAGGTGGTGCCCGAGGTGCTGCAGCTGGTCGGCCTCGACGGCAAGGCGGACCGGATGCCGCACGAGCTGTCCGGTGGTGAGCAGCAGCGGGTGGCGATCGCCCGCGCGTTCGTCAACCGGCCGCTGGTGCTGCTGGCCGACGAGCCGACCGGCAACCTGGACCCGGACACGAGCCAGGACATCATGCTGCTGCTGGAGCGGATCAACCGCACCGGCACGACGGTGCTGATGGCCACCCACGACCACTCCATCGTCGACTCCATGCGCCGCCGCGTGGTCGAGCTGGACCACGGCCGCATCATCCGCGACGACGCGCGGGGTGTTTACGGCGTGGGCCGCTGAGGCCGCCGGACCCCCTCATCCCCCGACTCTGAGGAACGTTCCCCCCGATGCGTACCAGCTTCGTGTTCAGCGAGGTCGTCACCGGTCTGCGCCGGAACGTCACGATGACCATCGCGATGATCCTCACGACCGCGATCTCGCTCTTCCTGTTCGGCGTGGGCCTGCTGGTCGTCAACATGGTGGGCAAGATGCAGGACGACTACCTCGGCCAGCTCGAGGTCGCCGTGATGCTCACCAACGACATCAGCGTGAACGACAAGGACTGCACGCAGGACGTGTGCGCCGGGCTGCGCAGCCAGCTGGAGACCACCTCCGGGGTCGAGACCGTCGTCTACGAGAACCGCGACAAGGGCTACGAGCGGTTCAAGAAGGTCTTCGAGTCGCAGCCGGAGCTGGCCAAGCTGGCCCGCCCGGAGGCCATCCCGGCCATGTTCCGGGTCAAGCTGGAGGACGCCGAGCGGTCCGACGTGATCGTGCAGGCGTTCACCGGCAAGGCGGGCGTGAAGAAGGTCGACGACCAGCGCGAGGACCTGGACCGGCTGTTCGGCTTCCTCAACGGCGTGCGTGACGCGGCGTTGGCGTTGGCGCTGCTCCAGGCGTTCGCGGCGCTGATGTTGATCTCCAACACGATCCAGGTGTCGGCGTTCACCCGGCGCACCGAGGTCGGCATCATGCGGCTGGTGGGCGCGACCCGCTGGTACACGCAGCTGCCGTTCCTCATCGAGGCGGTGGTCGCCGGCGTCATCGGCGCGGTCGTCTCGATCGGGCTGCTCGTGGCGACCAAGGTCTTCCTGCTCAACCGGGTGCTGGGCGACCTGTTCGCGTCCAACATCATCCCCGAGGTGAGCATGGTGGAGATCCTGTTCATCTCACCGATCCTGGTCGGCGTGGCGATCCTGATCTCGGCGCTGACCGGCTACGTCACGCTGCGCCTCTACGTCCGCCTCTAGGCTCTGGCCGCCCATAACCGCTGGCCCGGTCACGTAAGGTTTCCGTCATGGTCAAGGAACGCGGTCAGAAGGTGATCGCGTCGAACCGCAAGGCTCGGCACGACTACACCATCCTCGACACCTACGAAGCGGGTGTCGTGCTCGTCGGCACCGAGGTGAAGAGCCTCCGCATGGGCCGGGCGTCCCTTGTGGACGCCTTCGCCCAGGTCGACGACGGTGAGATCTGGCTGCACGCGCTGCACATCCCGGAGTACGTGGCGGGCACCTGGACCAACCACGAGGTGCGGCGCAAGCGCAAGCTGCTGCTGCACAAGGGCGAGATCGAGCGGCTGATCGGCAAGACCAGGGAGAGCGGTCTGTCGCTGATCCCGCTGTCGATGTACTTCAAGGACGGGTACGTCAAGGTCGAGCTCGCCCTGGCCCGCGGCAAGAAGTCGTACGACAAGCGGCAGGACCTGGCCAAGCGCGACGCCGAGCGGGAGATCCAGAAGGCGCACGGCCGTGCGTTGAAGGGGCGCTACTGAGCGTCGTGCCCGGCCTGGTCGACGTGCACGTGCACTTCATGCCGCAGCGCGTGCTGGACAAGGTCTGGGCGTTCTTCGACGAGGCGTCGCGGCACTACGGCGTCGACTGGTCGATCCGCTACCGGCTGCCCGAGGCCGAGCGGCTGGCCGCGCTGCGGTCGTTCGGGGTGGTGGCGTTCGCGCCGCTGGTGTACCCGCACAAGCCGGGCATGGGCGAGTGGCTGACGGACTGGGCGCTGGACTTCGGCGCCCGCGTGGACGGCGCCGTGCCGACCGCCACCCTGTACCCGGAGCCGGGCGTGGAGGCGTACGCGGCGCGGGCGTTGTCGGCGGGCGCGCGGTGCTTCAAGGCGCACGTGCAGGTCGGCGGCTACGACCCGCGCGAGCTGGACGGCGCGTGGGGCCTGCTGGCCGAGGCGCGGGTGCCCGTGGTGGTGCACTGCGGGCACGGCCCGGTGCCCGGCGCGCACACGGGCCTGGACGTGTTCGAGGACGTGCTGCGCAGGCACCCGTCGCTGGTGGCGGTGCTGGCGCACGCCGGGATGCCCGACTACCTGGGCGCGTTGGACCTGGTCGACCGGTACGACGGGGTGCACCTGGACACCACGATGGTGGGCGTGCCGTTCACCGAGGCGCGGGCGGCGCTGCCGCGCGACTGGGCGACCCGGCTGGTCGACGTGACCGACCGGGTCGTGCTCGGCTCGGACTTCCCGAACATCCCGTACGACTACTCCGCGCAGCTGGACGCGATCGAGGGCTGGGCCGCCGCCGACGACCGGCTCGGTGAGCCGTTCCTGCGGGCGGTGCTGCACGACAACGGCGCGAGGCTGCTGCGGCTCAGCCCAGGTTGAGGTAGGCCAGCACGGCCCGGACCCGGCGGTGCTCGCTGGTGCTGGGCTCCAGGCCGAGCTTGGCGAAGATGTTGCCCACGTGCTTCTCCACCGCGCCGTCGGACACGACCAGCGAGGCCGCGATGGCGGCGTTCGACAGGCCCTGAGCCATCAGCCCGAGCACCTCGCGCTCACGCTGGGTGAGCGAGTCGACCGGGTTGCGCTTGGAGCGGACCATGAGCTGCGTGATGACCTCGTGGTCGATGCTCGTGCCGCCCTCGGCCACCCGGCGCACCGCGGCCACGAACTCCGACACGTCGGCCACCCGCTCCTTGAGCAGGTAGCCGACCCCGTTCGCGCCGCCCGCCAGCAGCTCCACCGCGTACCGCTCCTCCACGTACTGCGAGAGCACCAGCACCGGCAGGTTCGGGATGCGCTTGCGCGCCTCGATGGCGGCCCGCAGCCCCTCGTCGGTGAACGTCGGCGGCATCCGGACGTCCACCAGGGCCAGGTCGGGGCGGTGCTCCTCGATCGCGACGAGCAGGGCGTCGCCGTCGTCCACCGCCGCGACCGTCTCGATGCCCTCGTCGGCCAGCAGGCGCTGGACACCCACCCGCAGGAGGACCGAGTCCTCCGCGATCACCACGCGCACGGCAGCTCCGTCCGGATCACGGTCGGCCCGCCGAGCGGGCTGACGACGACGATAACGCCGTCGATCGTCGCAGCCCGGTCCGCCAGGCCCGCGAGGCCACCACCGGGGCGCACCTCCGCGCCGCCGCGGCCGTCGTCGGTGACCTCGACGACCACGGAGTTCTCCGTGCGGGACACCTTCACGTGCGCCCTGGTCGCGCCGGAGTGCTTGGCGATGTTCGTCAGCGTCTCGGCGACGGTGAAGTAGGCGGTGCTCTCCACGGCCGTAGGCGGGCGCGGCTCGACGTCCACGTCCACCTCGACCGGGATCGGGGAGCGCGCGGCCAGCGACGACAGGGCCGCGTCCAGGCCTCGGTCGCCCAGGACCGACGGGTAGATGCCGCGGGCCAGGTCGCGCAGCTCGGAGATGGCGAGCTTGGCGTCGGCGTGCGCCTCCGCGATGAGCTCGCGGGCGGCGTCCGGGTCGGACTCCATCTTGCTGCGCGCCCGGCCGAGGCCCATGGCCACCGCGACCAGCCGCTGCTGCGCGCCGTCGTGCAGGTCGCGCTCGATGCGCCTGCGCTCCGCCTCGGCCGCCTCCACGCCGCGGGCCCGGCTGGCGGACAGGCGCTGCGCCTCGGCGGACAGCACGCTGGTGCGCGACGGGCCGAGCAGGGAGCGGGCGATCAGGACGTGCCCCTTGCCGAGGGCCTTGAGCAGCCGGTACGCCACGACGCCGAGGAGCAGGCCGAGCACGCTCACCGGGATCGCCTTGACGAACGAGTCGACCAGCCAGACGTTGCCGCCGCCGAGGTCGATCTCCAGCAGGTTCGGCATCCAGTGCTGGTAGAAGGGCAGCAGCACGGTGGCCGCGACCACCGTCCACAGGACCGCGGTGAGGGAGAACTCGATCGCGCCCAGCGGCAGCATCAGCAGCCAGTAGGTCAGGTCGCGCCACGTCGCCGGGTCCCGGACGATGGCCTTGGCCCGGGCGGTGGCGGTGTCCGGCAGCGACCGGTACGGGCGGGGGATGTCGACACCCAGCGTCACCCGCAGCCAGCGCCGCTCGACCGACGCCGCGCTGCGCGCCAGGGCCAGGGTCAGCACGCCCAGCGGCACGCCGACCCAGACGACCGCGGTGCCCAGGCTCACCGCGGTCAGCGCCACGAGCAGCACGAACCAGAAGAGCCCGGTGACCAGGTTCAGCAGGAAGTACCCGCTGACCCGGCCGATGTTCGGGTTGACCCGCGTCGTCATCTTCCCCACCTTCACGCCCGATGTACCCGACCAGCATCGCCCGAACGTGTGGACCGAACCATCAGGTGCGCCGGTGGGCGAGGGGTGGGGACAGCCCTACCAACCTAATCGGAATGAAGGAGGGGGCGCGGGGCGTTATGCTGTGCGCAGCAGGACCCACGACACGGGGGTGAACGGTTTCGACTTTGTGCGTTGATTCAAGGGAAGCGTGCCGGTGCAGGCGAGAGACCACCGCAAGCGTCATCGCAAACCAATAAGCGCCGAGTCTAACGACCAGCGCGCGTTCGCCCTCGCCGCCTGAGGCTAGGAGCGACGCTGTCGGCCCGGAGGTGCCTCCGCTCCGGTCGCCGGCATCAGCTAGGAGGCTCACCGCCGTTCCCGGTCACGGGGAGCGGTTGGGACACCCACAGTGGCTGGGCTCATCACGGTGACTTGTCCGCGTGATCACCGGGGCCGAGTAGAGATGTAGCGGACTGCGCACGGAGAAGCCTTGATGAGCCGGCAGAGGACCCGGGTTCGATTCCCGGCACCTCCACTCGACGATGGGCGAGGTG
>NZ_JBFAAX010000250.1:0-8275 GCF_040639995.1 Actinosynnema sp. NPDC023658
CCCGCGGCTCTCACCCGCCGGCGCGGCAAGGCCGGCGGGCCGGCAACCCCGGCGCGCTGCGAGGCCGGCGTCCGCTCGATCCCCACGGCCGCCCCACCGCCACTACCATGGACGTGTGATCTTCCTCAGCGTGGTCTTCACCCTGGTCGGGTTGGGCACGCTGCTGTGGCGCGACGACGACCTGATCGGCCTGCCGCCGGCCGTCGCGGGCGCCGGCCTGGTGGTGCTGGGCATCGCGGCCGGGGTGCTGTGGGCCGTGCGCCGGCGTCGCCGGTGGGAGCGCAACGGCGAACCGCGCCCGGTCGGCAACGTCTTCTCCCGCGCCAAGGCGCTGCCCCGGCTGCTGCGCGAGCGCAAGGCCTACGGGCTGCCCACCACCACCTTGGCCACGTGGGCGTTCGCGGTCGTCTACCTGATCTCGCCCATCGACCTGCTGCCCGAACTGCTGCCGCTCATCGGCGTCACCGACGACGCGGGCGTGGCGGTGTGGCTGCTCACCAGCGTCTCCACCGTCACCGGTCAGTACCTGCGGTGGGAGCGCGAGCGCAGGGGCGCGGCCAGGGACCTGGGCCCCGGCACGGGCAAGGACCCGCTCCCCGGCCGATCGACGGGCCTGGGCGGCGACCAGCGCCCGGACCGCGGGAAGCGCTGACCCGCCAACTCCCGGACCGCGGGACCAAGGGCTCCCCGACCGCGGGCAGCACCGGCTCCGGCACCGCAGCAGCCGCCGACCGTCCGTTCCCGGATCGCGGGAAGCGCAGGCTCACCGGCTCCCGGGGTGCGACACCTCGCGCACGCCCGTGAGCAGCGCGGTGATGGCGGCCATGATCCGCGCGGTGGCCTCGTCCAGCTCCGCCTTGGTCGGCTCCGGCCCGTACAGGTCGGACAGGTCGACCTCCTCGCCCGCCACCACGGTGACCTTCCGCCACGGTCGGGGCACGAACTTCCCCGGCGGCAGCAGCTCCCGCACACCCCACTGCGCCACCGGCACGACGGGCGTGCGGGTCGTCAACGCCAGCCGCGCGACGCCGTTCTTGCCGCGCATCGGCCAGCCGTCGGGGTCCGTGGTGAAGGTGCCCTCCGGGTAGACGATCACGCACTCCCCCGCGTCCAACGACGTGCGCACGCCGTCCAACGCCCGACCGGCGCGCACGCTGTTGCGCTCGACCGGGATGTGCCGCCCCGAGGACATGACCCACCCCAGGACCGGCGCCTTCCACAGGCTCGCCTTGGCCAGGTACCGCGGCACCCGGCCGGACGCCAGCGCGAACGCCGTCAGCGTCACGGGGTCCGCGAAGGACAGGTGGTTGGACGCCAACAGCACCGCGCCCTCGCGCGGGATGTTCGTCCTGCCCGCCATCCGCATGCGCACGAACAGCACCACCAGCGGCCACAGCAGGTCGATCGCCACGGAGTACCAGAAACCGCGGCCCCGCCGGGGCAGGCGGGCCGTCAGCGCCACCATCTGGGAGAACGTCACGGCACGATCATCGGCCATCGCGTCCGACCCGGTCACCGCGCCCCACCCCACCCCGATGAGGAGGGCCGGCACCGCGGTCGCGACGACCCGCCGCACCGCCGTCGCCCCGGTCTGATCGAGTTCGACTAATCTCCTCCCCCGTGGCAGGGCTCCCCGCACCGCGGACCGCGGTGAACCGGATCAACGTGCTCCTCGTCGAAGACGACGAGGGCGACGCCGTGCTGGTCGAAGCCCTGCTGGAAGAGGTGGAGGCGGACGTCTCGCTGCACCGGGCGCGGACCCTCAGGGAAGCCGAGGGGCTGCTGTGGAAGGCCGACTGCGTGCTGCTCGACCTCGGTCTGCCCGACACGACCGGCCTCGACGGCCTGACCCGGCTGCTGGCCCACCCGGCGCAGGTCGCGATCATCGTCCTCACCGGCCTCAACGACGAGCACCAGGGCACCAGGTCGGTGGCCGCGGGTGCGGAGGACTACCTGGTCAAGGGCCAGGTCGACGGCGTGGGCCTGGCCCGCAGCATCCGGTACGCGGTCGGCCGCAAGCGGGTCGAGGAGACCCAGCGCCAACTCCGCGACGAGCAGCTGCTGGCAGCGGAGAAGACCCGCCTGGAACGCGGCCTGCTGCCGTCCCCGATCATGCACGGCGACGACATCGGCTGGCAGGTGCGCTACCGCCCCGGTGGTAGCCGGATGCTGCTGGGCGGCGACTTCTACGACGTGGTGCGCACCAGCGACGGCACGCTCCAGGTGCTCATCGGTGACGTGTGCGGGCACGGCCCCGACGAGGCCGCGATCGGCGTGTTCCTGCGCATCGCGTGGCGGGCGCTGGTGCTGGCCGACCAGGAGCCGTCGCGGGTGCTGCGCACGTTGCACGAGATCCTGGAGCACGAGCGCCACCAGCCCGGCCTGTTCACCACCGCGTGCATGGTGACGATCTCGCCGGACCGCCGGTGGGCGCGGGTCTACCTGGCCGGGCACCCGGAACCGATGCTCCTGGTCGGTGACCGCGTGATGGAGCTGCCGCGCGACCGGGCCGGGCTGCCGCTGGGCGTGCTGCCGGACAGCAGGTGGAGCGGGCTGGACGTACCGCTGCCGCCCGGCTGGGTGATGCTGCTCTACACCGACGGCCTGGTCGAGGGCCGGGTCCTCGGTGACAGCGAGCGGTTGGGCTCGGAGCGGCTGATCGACCTGATCACCGACATCACCGGCGAGCGCCCCGACTGGGCCCGGGAACCGGCGACGTTGCTGGACGACCTGATCAGCAGGGTGAAGGAACTCAACGGCGGGGAGCTGGACGACGACATGGCCGTGCTGTTGATCGCGGACCGCGACTGATGGACTACCGGAAGCGCTGGTCCGCCAGCAGGCTGCTGATCGCGGCCGTGGCGGTGCTGATCGTCGTGTGCGCGGCCACCGTCGGCAGCCTGGGCGTGGCCCTGGCCGGCCTGTCGGACGCCCGCGCGCGGCTGCTGGACGAGATCCTGCCCGCCCGCACCTCCGTGCGCGACGTGGACACCGCGCTGATCGACCAGGAGAGCGGCGTCCGCGGGTTCGTGCTCACCGCCAACGAGGACTTCCTCACCCCCTACACCGAGGGGCAGCGGGCCGAGCAGCGGTCCCTCGGCTCCGCCAGGGAGCTGCTCGACCCGGACGACGCGCAGCTGGTGCGCGACCTGGACGAGCTGGAACAGCTGGCGGACAACTGGCGGCAGAGCTACGCCGAGCCGCTGATCGCGGACGTGCGGCGCTCCGGCGTGCCGCAGACGCTGCTGATCGACGCGCAGCGCGGCAAGGAGCTGTTCGACCAGGTCCGGGTGGCGGCCGACGCGCTGGGCGTCGAGCTCGACCGGACGGCGGGCGAGGCGCGGCGGGACCTGGACGACGTCGCCCGCCAGCAGTTGTGGCTGGTCATCGGTCTGGGCCTGCTGCTGGTGCTGATCATCACCGGCGTGGCGGTCCTGCTGTACCGGATCCTGATCGCGCCGTTGCGCGGGCTGGCCGGGGACGTGCGGAAGGTGTCGTCCGGTGACTACGCGCACCCGGTCGTCGCGGGCGGGCCGCGGGAGACGGTGATGCTCGGCCAGGACGTCGAGACGATGCGGGTGCGCATCCTCTCCGACCTGGAGGACCTGCGGCGGTCGAACTCGGAGCTGGAGCAGTTCGCCTACGTCGCCTCGCACGATCTCCAGGAGCCGCTGCGGAAGGTCGCGAGCTTCTGCCAGCTGCTGGAGCGGCGCTACTCCGGTCAGCTGGACGACCGCGGCGAGCAGTACCTGCGGTTCGCCGTCGACGGCGCGAAGCGGATGCAGGTGCTGATCAACGACCTGCTGGCGTTCTCGCGGGTGGGCAGGCTGACCCGCGAGCAGACGCTGGTGGACTGCGACGAGCTGGTCGCCCAGGTGATGGAGAACTACTCCGAGGTCATCGAGCGGACCGGGGCCACGATCGAGGTGGCGGACCTGCCGACGGTGCGCGGCGAGGCGTCGTTGCTCGGCGGCGTGTTCGGCAACCTGATCAGCAACGCGTTGAAGTTCCACGGTGAGGAACCGCCGCTCGTGCGGGTCGACGTGGAGCGGACGGAGGGATCGTGGACCTTCACGGTCTCCGACAACGGCATCGGCATCGACGCCGAGTACGCTGAGCGCATCTTCGTGATCTTCCAGCGCCTGCACCACAAGGACGACTACCCCGGCACCGGTATCGGCCTGGCGATGTGCCGGAAGATCATCGAGTACCACGGTGGCACGATCTGGCTGGACACCAGCGGGGGTGGCACCGGCACCACCTTCAAGTTCACGCTGCCCGCTGTAGAGGACGACGAGCAATGAGCAACCCGTTGAACGTGATCGACGTCCTGCTGGTGGAAGACGACCCCGGCGACGCGTTGATGACGCAGGAGGCGTTCGAGCACCACAAGATCCGCAACCAGCTGCACGTGGTGCGCGACGGCGTCGAGGCGCTGGAGTTCCTGCGCCGCGAGGGCCAGTACGAGGACGCGCCGCGGCCCGGCCTGATCCTGCTGGACCTCAACCTGCCGAAGATGGACGGCCGCGAGGTGCTGGCCGACATCAAGGCGGACGAGTCGCTGCGGACCATCCCGGTCGTGGTGCTGACCACGTCGGAGGCGGAGGAGGACATCCTGCGCAGCTACAACCTGCACGCCAACGCCTACGTCACCAAGCCGGTGGACTTCGACCGGTTCATCGAGGTCGTGCGCCAGATCGACGACTTCTTCGTGACGGTCGTCAAGCTGCCCCGCTAGGTCCGCGACACCGACACCGACACCGGCTCAGAGGAATCGCCATGAGCACCGTGACCTCGAAGGACGGCACGTCGATCGGGTTCTCCCGCGTCGGCGCGGGTCCGGCGGTGGTGCTGGTGGACGCCGCCTGCTGCTTCCGCGGCGGGGGTCCGATGCCCGCCGTGGCCGAGGCGTTGCGCGGGTACACCGCCTACACCTACGACCGGCGCGGGCGGGGCGAGAGCGGGGACCGCGGTCCCTACGCCGTGGAGCGCGAGGTCGAGGACCTGGCCGCGGTGGTGGAGGCCGCGGGTGGGTCGGCCTTCGCCTACGGCTTCTCGTCCGGTGGGGTGCTGGCCCTGCACGCGGCGGCGGCCGGGGTGCCGATCACCGCGTTGGCGCTGCTGGAGCCGCCCCTGTCGTTCGAGGAACCGACCGGGCCGGACGTGCGGCGGGAGATCGAGGACCTGGTGGCCGCCGGGCGACGCGGTGACGCGGTGGTCCGCTTCCAGGTCGCGTGCGGCGTGCCCGAGGAGTTCACGGCGGGGATGCGGCAGTCACCCGGCTGGCCCGCGCTGGAGGCGTTGGCCCACACCACCGCCTACGACCTGACCATCACCGGCACCGTGCCCGACCTGGCCTCGATCGACGCGCCGACGCTCGTGCTGGACAGCAGCGGCAGCGACGGGCGGCTGCGCGGGTGGGCCGACGGCGTGGCCGAGCGCCTGCCGAACGCTCGCCGCCGGACGCTGGACGGCGGCTGGCACGGCGTCGCGCCGGACGTCCTCGCCGCCGCCCTGGCCGAGCACTTCGGCCGACCGGGCACCTGAGCCGACCGGTCGCTCCCGGTGCCTCAGCCGACCGGTCGCTCCGGGCGCTTCAGACGACCGAGTACCGCACCACGCCGTCCTCCACGTCGGTGGTCAGCAGGCCCCGGTGGACCAGCACGTCGAGGTGCGCGGCCGTCTCACCGGTCGCCAGCACCCGGTTGAACAGGTCCAGCTCCGCGAACGCCCGGTTCCGCCTGGTCCAGCCGAGCTTGCGGGCCGTCTCGAAGGCGGTCCCGGTGCCGGACCGCACGGCGTCCAGCGTGGCCGCCAGGCGGTCCTCGTGGTGGGCCAGCAGCTCGTCCACCCTGGCGTGGCTGGACTCGGTCACCGGCCCGTGCGCGGGCAGCAGCCGCAGGTCGGGGTGCTCGCGGACGAGGCGCAGCGAGTCGAGGTAGTCGCCCAGCGGCAGCGCGGGACGGGCCGGTTCGAAGCCGATCGACGGGGTGATGTGCGGCAGCACGTGGTCACCGGCGAACAGCAGCGACGACTCGACGTCGACGAACACCACGTGCCCGCGGGTGTGACCGGGGGTCGGCAGGACGCGCAGCACGCGCTTCTCCAGCGCCAGGTCGCTCTCGTCGAGCCACTCGTCGGGCTCCTCGTAGTCGCGCAGCTCGGCCTCGCCCACCGACGCCACCACGGCACGCCACTTCTCGGCCAGGTGCGGCGCACCCCAGGCGAACAGGTCGCGGAACCCGTCCCGGCGTCGGCCGACGACCTTGGCCAGCGACGGCTGCTCCCCCGCGCCGAGGGCGATCTTCGTCCCGAACCGGCGGCGCAGCGCCACGGCCATCGTGTAGTGGTCGCGGTGCACGTGGGTGACCAGGAAGCGGCGGACGTCCTCGAAGCCGTGCCCGAGGGTGCCCAGCGCCGCTTCCAGCGCCGTCTCACCGGCTTCGAGCGCCCAGCCCGGGTCGATCAGGACGAGGCCGCCGCCGTCCTCGATCGCGTAGGCGTTGACGGTGTGCAGGCCGTCGTTCGGCAGCGGCAGCGGGATGCGGTGCACACCGGGCGCGACCTCGAAGACTCCGGGTTCGGTCCACTCCATCCCCGGATCCTACTTGCCGGTAACCTCGGCCAGCTCCGGGTGCTTCTCCAGGTAGCTCCGGACGAAGGGGCACCGGGGCACGACGGCCAGGCCCTTGGCGCGCACGTCCTCCAGCGCGTGCCGGACGAGCGCGCTGCCCAGACCCTTGCCCTCGATCGCCACCTCGGTGTGGGTGAACGTCACCACACCGCCCTCCGAGGTGTACTCCGCGAAACCACCCAGCTCGCCGTCCAGGCGGACCTCGTAGCGGGACTGCTCGGGGTTGTCGGACACGGACACTGCGGTCACGGGCGCTCCTGACGCTGGGCCTCGGGCTCGGGTTGGACGGGTGCCACCGTAGTCGCACCGTGCAAGATTGCGGGATGGACGTGTATCTGCTGATCCTGGGCGACCACCTGCCCAACCCGTACACCGGTCGGGCCGTCACCGAGTGCGACCGGCTGCGGGCGATCGTGGAGCAGGCCGTCGTGGCCGAGGAGGCGGGCTTCACCGGGGTGGCGATCGGTGAGCACCACTTCACCCGGTACATCGTCTCCGCGCCGGAGCTGCTGCTGGCCACGATCGCCGAGCGCACGTCGACCTTGCGGCTGTCCACCGGGGTGACGCTGCTGGCGCACCACGACCCCGTGCGCGTGGCGGAGAACCTGGCCACGCTGGACGTCCTGTCGCGGGGGCGGGCGGAGCTGATCGTGGCGCGGGGCGTGTCGCAGCGCACCGACGTGGCGTTCGGCGTGCAGGACGACCTGCGGGCGCGGTTCGACGAGAACCTGCGGCTGCTGCTGCGCCTGCTGGAGGAGCGGCACGTGACGTGGGAGGGCAAGTACCGCAGCCCGTTGGTGGACGTCACCACGACGCCGCGTCCGGTGCAGCAGCCGCGGCCGACGGTGTGGATCGGCAGCGCGTCGGCCGTGTCGGCGGACTTGGCGGTGGAGCTGGAGCTGCCGTTGATGCTGCCCAGCACGTTGCGCGACCCGAGCACGCACCGCCCGGTCGTGCGGCGGTACCGGGAGGGGATGGGCGGGGGCGGGCGGGTGGCGTTGCCGAGCCACGTGTTCGTCGCGCCGACGGCCGCGGAGGCGCGGGCCACCTGGCGGCCGCACCTGAGCGCGTACGCCGAGTTCGCGGACCCGTGGCGCGGTGACGGCGCGCTCGACGTGGAGGCGTTGATGGAGGGCGCGGCGGTGTGCGGCGACCCGGCGGAGGTGACCGAGCGGTTGAACCGGCTGACCGAGCTGCTGTGCCTGGACGCGCAGCTGGTCATGGTCGACATCGGGGGCCTGCCGCACCAGGCGGTGCTGGACACGATCCGGCTGTTCGGCCGGGAGGTGCTGCCGAACCTGATCCCGGCGCCGTCCGCCGCCGCCCGTCGACGCGCGGACCCGGTCTGAGCGTTCAACTCGGGTGTTCTGAGCGTAGGACTCTCGCGTCCTGGACGTAGGACTCTCGCGTCCTGGAGGTAGGACACGGGCGACGGGAACGTAGGACACGCGGGTTTTGGGTAGTCCGGGGGTGAAGGAGGTCGCCATGGTCCAGCCCCAACCGCCTCAGCCGAAGCCCGTGCCGGTGCCCGAACCCGTGCCCGAGCCGCCGGGTCCGGAGCCCTCACCTGCCACGGAACCCCCGATCCCGCCCACTCCCACCCCGCCCACGCCCACGTAAGCGGCACCCGCGGACCTGACC
>NZ_JBFAAX010000251.1:0-8262 GCF_040639995.1 Actinosynnema sp. NPDC023658
CCGTCGCGCCGGGGCCGATCGCGACACCCATCGCCGAACACGCGGGCCTGAGCCCGGACGAGGCCGCCGCCCGGCGTGACGCCCTGGTCGCCCACGTGCCGCTGCGCCGGGTCGGGCAGCCGCACGAGGTCGCGTTCTGGATCGTCCAACTGGCCCGACCCGAAGCCGCGTACACGACCGGTGTGGTGCTGCCCGTCGACGGCGGCGCGCTGGTCGGCTGAGACCGTGAACTAGCCTCGGACCAGTGCGGATCGGTGAGTTGGCGAGGGCCACGGGCACGTCGACGCGGGCGTTGCGGTTCTACGAGGAGCAAGGCCTCCTCCACTCCGAACGCACCCCGAACGGCTACCGCCACTACGGCCCGACCGCCGCCGCACGCGTGCGCAGCATCCGGTACCTGCTCGGCTTCGGCCTCACGCTGGAGGACATCGCCCACTTCCGGTGCTGCCTGGACGGCGACGTGGCGACCGCCGAGCCGGACCCGGCGCTGGTCGCGGTGGCCGAACGCCGCCTCGCCGTCCTGGACGACCGGATCAGGGCGCTCGCGGAGGTGCGCGACCACCTGGCGGACGGCGTGCGGCGGGCGAGGGAACGCTAGGTCGTCCCGCCGACCAGCGTCGCCAGGAACCGGTCCACCTGCTCGACGGCGGGCAGCCACGGCAGGTCGGGCTCGTTGGTGCGCTGCGCCGGCATCCCGTTGACGGCGGTGCGGAGGTCGAGCGTGACGACGGCCGGGCCGTCGGCCGGTGCTCGCCGGTGTGGAGCGCGGGACCACCACCGGGGACATCCGCGCCCGACTGCGTGCCCTGGACGACCACTTCACCGAGCACTTCGAGCTCCAGTCGCGGATGCGCTCGGTGTCCGGCCCCGACACGCTCACCATCCTCCTGGCCGCCGGGTGAGCGAGCCTCACCCCGTGGTCGAGAAGGCCGCCACCCCGTCCCACGCCAACCACAGGTCCGCGTCGACCTGGTCCTCGTCCGCGATGATGACGCCCGCCTCACCGACGTAGAGCCCCAGGTCGCACCGGTGGGCGGACAGCATCCGCAGCATCCACGCGTGCAGGTCCTCCCCGTCCTCGGCGGGAGTCCGCGTGACCAACCGGAACTGCGACCCGGCCCCACTGGACTCGATCCGGCTCAACTGGTGGAAGCGCAACCCCATCGCCGTCACTCTCCGGTCGTTGTCGTATACTCTCCGAACTTGCTGAAACCATCTCGTATATACAAGGTGGCAGCAAGGCCCGGATCGGGTGACGATCGGAGAGAACGATGACCAACCCCCACCGCAGTGCCGCACGCATCCAGATCGGCACCACGCTGCGCCGGATGCGCGAAGAGGCCGGGGTGCCGCGCGACCGGGTGGGCGAGGTCCTGCACTGCACGATGACCAAGATCAGCAACATCGAGAACGCGATCAGCGGCGTCAAGCAGGCCGAGCTGGAGAAGCTGCTCGACCTCTACCAGGCCGACGAGGCCACCCGCGAGGACCTGCTCGCGCTCAACTCCGAGGCCCACCGGCGCAGGCCCAAGAGCAAGATCGGCGGCACGATCCAGCCCTGGCTGCGCCGCATCCTCGACGTGGAGGCCATCGCCACCGAGGCCCTCTACTCGTCGTTCGAGCTGCTCCCGGCCGTGCTCCAGACCGAGGAGTACGCCCGCACGCTCATGACCGGCATCGGTCTCGGCGGCGAGACGCTGGAGAAGAACCTCCAACTGCGGATGGAACGACGAGCGCTGCTGACCGACCGCGAGCCGCCGTTGCGGCTGTGGGCGGTGCTCGGGGAACCGGCGTTGAGGGCGAACGTCGGCGGCCCGGAGGTCATGCGGGACCAGCTCAAGCACGTCCTCGGCCTGACCGAGCTGGAGAACGTGGTGGTGCAGGTGATGCCGCACGGAGCCGGGGCCCACGCGCTGACGGGCACTACGCTGACCTTGTTCCGGCTGCCCGACAAGCTGCCGTCGCTGGTGAGCGTCGACACCCCGTACGGTGCCCAGTTCGTGGACGGGGTCGACCAACTGGAGAGGACGAGCCGCTGGTTCGACCACACCCGTGCGAAGGCGTTGGGAGTCGAGGAAAGCCGCGAACTCCTGACCCGGATCACGGAGGAGACCAGATGAGCCTGAACTTCGGCGAGTGGACGAAATTCAGCGGTGGCGGCGACAACTGCGTCGAGGTCATGCGCACGGCCGACGAGGTGTTGGTCCGCAACAGCAACCGGCCTGAAGAAGTCCCACAGCGCTTCACCTACAGCGAGTGGGACTTCTTCACGCGCGGCGCGAAGCTCGGGGTGTTCGACCTCTAGGGATTACCTGCGGAACGAGATCTGGAGGGTCGGGGCGGAGGTCTCGGAGAAGAAGTCGTTGCCCTTGTCGTCCACGACGACGAATGCCGGGAAGTCCTCCACCTCGATCTTCCAGACCGCTTCCATGCCCAGCTCGGGGTACTCCAGCACCTCGACCTTGCGGATGCAGTCCTGCGCCAGCCGGGCCGCCGGGCCGCCGATCGACCCCAGGTAGAAGCCGCCGTGCGTGGCGCACGCGGACGTCACCTGCTTGGACCGGTTGCCCTTCGCCAGCATCACCATCGACCCGCCGGCCGCCTGGAACTGCTCGACGTAGGAGTCCATGCGCCCGGCCGTCGTCGGCCCGAACGACCCGGACGCGTAACCCTCGGGCGTCTTGGCCGGTCCGGCGTAGTACACCGGGTGGTCCTTGAGGTACTGCGGCATCGGCTCGCCCGCGTCCAGGCGCTCCTTGATCTTGGCGTGGGCGATGTCGCGCGCCACCACCAGCGGCCCGGTCAGGGACACGCGGGTCTTCACCGGCAGCTTCGACAGCGTCTCGCGGATCTCCGCCATCGGCCGGGTCAGGTCGATCTTCACGACCTCGTCGGACAGGTCCTCGCCGGTCACGTCGGGCAGGAAGTGCGCCGGGTCGCGCTCCAGCTGCTCCAGGAAGATGCCCTCGGGGGTGATCTTCGCCTTGGCCTGCCGGTCCGCCGAGCACGACACCGCGATGCCGACCGGGCAGGACGCGCCGTGCCGGGGGAGCCGGATGACGCGCACGTCGTGGCAGAAGTACTTGCCGCCGAACTGCGCGCCGATGCCGAAGTTGCGGGTCAGCTCCAGCACCTGCTGCTCCAGGTCGACGTCCCGGAACGCGTGCCCGGCGGCCGAGCCCTCGGTGGGCAGGCCGTCGAGGTAGCGGGCGGAGGCGAGCTTGGCGACCTTGAGGTTCTGCTCGGCCGACAGACCGCCGACGACCACGGCGAGGTGGTACGGCGGGCACGCGGCCGTGCCGAGGGAGCGCAGCTTCTCGTCCAGGAACTTGGCCAGCCGCGAGGGGTTCAGCAGCGCCTTCGTCTCCTGGTACAGGAACGTCTTGTTGGCCGAGCCGCCGCCCTTGGCCATGAACAGGAACTCGTACTTCGGCTCCACGCCGGGCGCGGTGAACAGGTCGATCTGCGCGGGCAGGTTGGTGCCGGTGTTCTTCTCGTCCCAGAAGTTGACCGGGGCCATCTGCGAGTACCGGAGGTTCAGCTCCTGGTAGGCCTCGAAGATGCCGCGCGACAACGCTTCCTCGTCCGTGCCGCCGGTCAGCACGGACTCGGTGCGCTTGCCCATCACGATGGCCGTGCCGGTGTCCTGGCACATCGGCAGGACACCGCCCGCCGAGATGCACGCGTTGCGCAGCAGGTCCATGGCGACGAACCGGTCGTTGCCGCTGGCCTCGGGGTCGTCCACGATCGCGCGCAGCTGGGCCAGGTGCGAGGGCCGCAGCAGGTGCTGGATGTCCCGGATGGCCTCCTTTGCCAGCAGCGTCAACGCCGCGGGCTCGACCTGGAGGAACGTCCGGCCGGCGGCCTCGACGACCGACACCCCGTCCGGCGTGACCAGCCGGTAGTCGGTGTGGTTGTCCTTGGCCAACGGCAGGACGTCGGTGTACTGGAACGTAGGTGCCAGAAGGTTCGACGAGGTCACGTCGCGGGCTCCCTTGCGCGCTTCGGGTTCCGCCGAACCTATACCGATCCGGCCGCCGCGTCCCGGCCGCGTGGTGTGATTCGCGTCGTGGTCGACAGCCTCACCAAGCGACGGCTCCCCGCAGCCGAGCTCGACGCCCTGCTCCGCCGCGTCCTCGGCGTCCCGCTCGCCGGGCACGTCGAGCTGACCGAGGGCATGTTCAACACCGCGTACCGGCTCACCGCGGTCGACGGCCGGCAGACCGTGCTGAAGGTCGCGCCGCCGCCGGACGTGCCGCTGCTGACCTACGAGCGGGACCTGATGCGCACCGAGGCGGCGGCGTTCGAGCTGATGGCCGCGCACGGGTTGCCGGTGCCGGAAGTGCTGCTGCACGAGGACGGCCTGCTGCTGATGACCGCGTTGCGGGGCGAGCCGTGGTCGGCGGCCCGGCCGCGGTTGGGCGACGCGGAGCACGGCGCGCTGCGGCGTGAGCTGGGCACGATCGTCCGCCGGCTGCACGCGATCACCGGTGACGTGTTCGGCTACCTCCAGGGGCCGAACGGGGCGACGTGGCGCGAGGCGTTCACGCGGATGGTCGACGCGGTGCTGGCCGACGCCGACCGGTTCGGGGTCGTGCTGCCGGACGTGCGACCGGCCTTCGAGGCCCGCGCGCACCTGCTCGACGAGGTCACCGCACCCGTGCTGGTGCACTCCGACCTGTGGGAGGCGAACATCTTCCTGCTCGACGGGCACGTCGAGGGGATCATCGACCCGGAGCGGGCGCTGTTCGGCGACCCGCTGGCCGAGATCGCGACGATCGCGCTGTTCACCGAGCCGGACGAGGACTTCCTCGCCGGGTACGGCCGGACGGCGTTCACGGCGTCGGAGGAGACCCGGATCGCGCTGTACCGGGCGTACCTGTGCCTGGTGATGATCGTGGAGGGCGTGCCGCGCGGCTACTCCGGCGAGGAGCGCGAGGGGCACGTGCGGTTCTTCCGCGAGAAGCTCGCGGACTACCTGGAGCTGTGAGCGGGGCAGCGGATGCGGAAGGCCGGGCCGGCCCCCGACCGCCCCGACCTTCCTCAGCGTGCGACGACCTCCGCGTGATGGGGCGGAGGTCTCGCATGGCTCGTGTAACGCACGACCGTGCCGTGACCGACGTCACAAGTCAATACCGCGCACCGGTGATGCCGGGCTGAATCGGATCAGCCGACGCGGGGTCGGCCCACCCGGGTCAGCTCGCGTAAGCGCGCAGCTTGGCGGCCCGTTCGCCCTGCCGCAGCTTCGACATGACCTCGCGCTCGATCTGCCGCACCCGCTCCCGCGACAGGCCGAACTGCTTGCCGATCTGGTCCAGCGTGCGCGGCTGGCCGTCCTCGAGGCCGTAGCGCAGCCGGATCACGGCCTGCTCGCGCGGGTCCAGCGTGGCCAGCACCCGGCGCAGGTCGTCCTGCAGCAGGCCGGAGATGACCGCGCTCTCCGCGTCGGTGGCGTCGGAGTCCTCGATGAAGTCGCCCAGCGGGGCGTCCTCCTCGGTGCCGACCGGCATGTCCAGGCTCACCGGGTCGCGGGCGTGGTCGAGCAGGTCGACCACCTTCTCCGGCGACAGGCCCGACTCCTTGGCCAGCTCCTCGTTGGTCGCCTCGCGGCCCAACTGCTGGTGCAGGTCGCGCTTGATCCGGGCGAGCTTGTTGACCTGCTCGACGAGGTGGACGGGCAGCCGGATCGTGCGACCCTGGTCCGCCATTCCCCGCGTGATCGCCTGGCGGATCCACCAGGTCGCGTAGGTCGAGAACTTGAAGCCCTTGGTGTAGTCGAACTTCTCCACCGCGCGGATCAGACCCAGGTTGCCTTCCTGGATCAGATCGAGCAGCGGCATTCCGCGCCCGGTGTATCGCTTCGCCAGGGAAACGACCAACCGCAGATTCGCTTCGAGGAGGTGGTTCTTTGCCACGTGACCGTCGCGGATCAACGCACGCAGTTCGCGTTGGCGATCATCCGGCAGGTCCGGGTGCGTCTCCAGCTTGTGCTGAGCGAAGACGCCCGCCTCGATCCGCTTGGCGAGTTCCACTTCGTCGGCCGCGGTCAGCAGCGCTGTCTTGCCGATCCCGTTCAGGTACACCCGAACCAGGTCTGCGGCCGGTCCCTGGGCGTCGAGGTCCAACTCGGCGCTCGTGGTGGTCGTCTCGTTCCCGACCTGACGGTCGAGGAGCTTCGGGACGGTCATGGAGCTCCCTCCCCCTTGTGTCGCGGGCTGGCAGTGCGGTCGTGTCGCACACTCCGCGCTGCGCTGCGCGGCACACCTTTCGGTGTCTGACACTGGTGGAAACGCGAACCGGAGCGAAATGGTTCCCGCTTCCCACGACCTGAAGACGTCACTGCCGTCACAGCGGTTGCCCGGGCAATCCTGAGGATTCCCTGAGAAGGATCTAGAGTTCCACCAACACGGTGAACGGGCCGTCGTTCGCACTCCGCACGGACATCATCGCGCCGAACCGTCCCGTTTGTACTCGGGCACCCTTCCGGCGCAGTTCCGAGACCACCTCGTCGACCAACGGCTCGGCGTGCTCGGGCCGTGCGGCGGCGGTCCACGACGGCCGCCGCCCCTTCTTCACCTCGCCGTACAGTGTGAATTGGCTCACAACGAGCAGGGGTGCGCCGGTCGTGGCGCACGACTCCTCGTCCCGCAGGATCCGCAGCTCGTGCAACTTCCGCGCCATCACGTGCGCCTTGGCCGCGTCGTCGTCCACGTGGATGCCCAGCAGCACCAACAGCCCCGGTTCGTCGATCGCGCCGACGACCTCACCGTCCACGGTGACCGACGCCTCCGTGACGCGCGCCACCACAGCCCTCACGCGGGCACCACCATGCCGTGCCGCACCAGGTCGCGGACGACCGGCAGCGCGGCGGCGGCCAGCGCGTCCGCGTCCAGGTCGTGCGCGTAGGCCAGGAGCGTGACCAGGTCCTCCAGCGGCAGCGCGCCCCGGAAACCCGCCAGCAGCTTGGCCGCGGTCTCGTCCAGCTCCTGCTGCCAACCGGGGCCGTCGGTGCGGTGCAGGCGGCGGACGACCGACTCCCAGCCCTCGTCGGTCGGCGCGGAGACCTCTTCCAGCAGCACGGTCTCCGGCACGGTGAAGCGGGTGCCCAGCAGCGTGGCGTTGTCGGTGGCGCGCAGCCAGGCGACCCGGTCCAGCCAGGCGGCCGACTCCGGGCCCAGCGGGTCGTCGAAGGCGTGGCGGAGGTCTTCGCACACCACCTCGGCGTGCTCGGCGTCCGTGCGGCGGAGCGTGACGAAGCCGAACCCGACGCCCTCGACGTCGTTCTCCGCGAACCAGTCCAGCCAGGCCGACGCCTTGGCGCGGCCCTCGTCGCTGCGCGGGTCCACACCCGCGTCGCGCAACCACGTGCCGACGTAGAGGGCCGGGTCGGCGACGTCGCGCTGCACGAACCACGCGTCCACGCCGCCGCGCGGCAGCCACGACGACACCCGGTCCGCCCAGTCCTCGCCCTTGCGGTGCAGCCAGGAGGCGAGCAGCTGGCCCACGCCGCCCTCGTTGAGGAACGAGGGCATCTGGCGCACGACCAGGGCGCTCGCGTCGTCGCCGTCGAGGCCGGAGTCGCGGTAGACGTAGTCGACCCGGGCCGGGCCCACCACGAACGGCGGGTTGCACACGACCTGGTCGAACCGCCGACCGCGCAGGGGGCCGAACCACTCGCCCTGGCGCAGCTCGACGTCCACCTCGTTGAGCCGGAACGTGCCGGCGGCCAGGGCGAGCGCGCGGTCGGACAGGTCGGTGGCGGTGATGCGGCGGGCGTGGCGGCTCGCGTGCAGGGCCTGCACGCCGCACCCGGTGCCCAGGTCGAGCAGCGTGTCGACCGGGCGGCGCGAGGTGGCGCGGGCCAGGCTGATCGACGCGTGGCCGACGCCGAGCACGTGGTCGGCGGGCACGGGTCCGCCGCGCTGGTCGGAGTCCTGGTCCGCGATCACCCACCAGGAGCCCTCGTCGTCGCCGTAGGGCCGGATGTCCAGGCCCGCCCGCAACCCGTCCCCGTCGCCGCGCAGGACCTCGGCCTTCACGGCGTCGGCCGGGTCGAGCCCCGGCAGGGCGGCCCGGACGGCGGACTCGGGCTCGGTGTCACCGAGCAGGAACAGGCGGACCAGGGTGCCGAGCGCGCCGGCGTCCCGGGTGGCCCGCCGGGCGGCCTCGGGCTCACCCCGGCCGAGGGCGGCGTGGGCCTGCGGCCCGAGCGCGTCGAGCACGCCGTCGGCGTCGTAGTGGGCCGCTTGGAACGCCTCGCGC
>NZ_JBFAAX010000252.1:0-8190 GCF_040639995.1 Actinosynnema sp. NPDC023658
CGTGACGGGTGAGCTCGTGTGGCTGGCCGACGGGCGGGAAGCGCTCCTGGAGCCGTTGGACGAGGGGTATCTGCTCCGGGTTCCATCCCTCGGGGTGCCACCACCGGGCTCGCGAAGACCGGTGCTGTCGCTGCGGTTCCTGGGTGACCCGAGCGGGTCGCTGGACGGCCGGGCGCTGCCGCTGTCGCTGCGGCACGCGGAGCTGCTCACGGCGCTGGCGCTGCACCCGCGCGGGTTGACGGCCGAGCAGCTGGCGCTGCACCTGTACGGCGAGCGCGGCAACCCCACGACCGTCCGCGCCGAGCTGCACCGGCTGCGCGACCGGCTCGGCCGGGTGCTGTCCACCAGGCCGTACCGGCTGACCGCCGACGTGCGCGGCGACTTCCTGGCGGTGCGCGACGCCCTGCTCGCCGGTGACGTGGGCACGGCCGCGGCGGCGTACCGGGGTGAGCTGCTCCCCCGGTCCGAGGCGCCGGTGGTGTGCGAGGAGCGGGAAGACCTGGCCGCGGCGCTGCGGCGGGGCGTGCTCGAACGCGGCGACGTCGAGGCGCTGTGGTCGTTCGGCCTGGTGGCGGAGGACGTGACCGTGCTGGAACGGCTGGTCCGCCTGCTGCCGCGCGCCGACCCGCGCCGGGAGGTCGCGCTGGCCAGGCTGCGGCGGGCGCTGACCTAACCTGATCACATGGGGTACTTCCAGCCGGGTGACGTGGCGTTGCGCCGCGAGGTGCTGCACGGCAGGCCGTGGGTGGTGACGCCGACCCGGGTCGTCCTCGACGGGCCGGACCTGCTGGTGGTGTACACCGCGCCGGGCACCGGGTTCGGCTTCTTCCCGCACCCGCGGACCCACCACTGGCAGGAGCTGGGCCGCACCCGCTGGAAGGGGATCGGCAAGCTCCAGCTGCACCGCCCCGGCGACGCGTACTCCGTCGACCTGTACTGGCAGGGGGAACGACGCCGGTTCGCGGGCTTCTACCTCAACCTCCAGGAACCGTTCCGCCGCACCGCCCTCGGGTTCGACACGCTCGACCACGCGCTGGACTTCTGGGTGCCGGTCGACGGCGACTGGCAGGAGCTCGACCGGGACGAGTTCGAGGAGATGGTCGCGGACGGCAAGTACGACGCCGCCGAGGCCGGGTCGATCCGGCGCACCGCCGAGGAGGTCGAGTCGATGCTGACCGACGGCACCACGTGGTGGGACCCGGCGTGGGGCGACTGGGAGCCGGACCCCGGGTGGCCGGTGCCGGCGCTGCCCGCCGGCTGGCAGGACGACCCGCTGTCGTGAAGGTCGTGCCCCTGTCGCCGCGGACCCTGGTGGACGAGCTGGTCGGGCGGGTCGACGCGCTGCCGCGCACCACGTGGGCGCGGGTGATCGTGGACGGCGCCCTGCCGACCCGGCCGGGTGAGCTGGCGGACGCGCTGGTGGAGCCGCTGCGCGCGCTGGGCCGGCCGGTGCTGCGGGTGTCGGCCGGCGACTTCCTGCGGCCCGCGTCGGTGCGGCTGGAGCACGGGCACGAGGACCCGGACTCGTTCCGCGACTCGTGGCTGGACGTGGGCGGGTTGCTCCGCGAGGTGCTGGAGCCGCTCGACCCCGGCGGGTCGGGGCGGGTGCTGCCGGCGCTGTGGAACGCGGCGACGGACCGGGCGCACCGGGCCGACTACGTGACGCTGGGCGCGGGTGGCGTGCTGCTGCTGGACGGCACCGTGCTGCTGGACAAGTGGCTGCCCGCGGAGCTGACCGTGCACCTGTGGCTGTCGGCCGGCGCGCTGGAGCGGCAGTTGCCGGACGAGTGGCGGTGGACGCTGCCCGCGTACGCGTCCTACGAGCCGCAGGCGGATGTGACGGTGCGCTACGACCACCCCACGCGGCCGGCGCTCGTGGGTACAGTCGACCGGGAGGGGAACAGCCGCTGAGCACAGGGGGAGGTGGGTCCGTGGCCAGGCTCCAGTTGCTGCTCGCGCTGTACCTGCCGGCTCTCTACGCCCTCACCCTGCTCAGCACGCCCGCCGAGGTGCTGGCCGCCGTGACGGCCGTGGCCCTGGTCGTGCTGCTCCTCACCGCCGCGCCGGTGGTGCAGGCCGCCCCCGCGTGGGTGCGGTCGCTGTCGATCCGCGAGAAGTCCCTGCGCGCCGCGTTCCTGCGGCTGCGCGACCCCGACGCGGCGGGCCGCCCCCGTCCTCGAGCGCCCGGACTCGGCCTCAGCTCCTGAGGCCCGACAGTCCACCCGCTCCGAGGACGGAGTTCCCCCTTGTTCCACGCCCTGGGTTCAGCCCTGGCCGCGTTCGCCCCGCCCGCCCTGGCCATCTTCGCCTTCACCGTCGCCGTGCGGCTGCTCCTGCACCCGCTCAGCCGTGCCGCCGTGCGCGGTGAGAAAGCCCGTGCCGCCCTGGCGCCCGAGGTGCGGGCGCTGACCGAGAAGTACGGCGAGGACCGGGTGCGGCTCCAGGAGAAGACGCTGGAGCTGTACCGGTCCCGCGGCACCTCGATGCTCGCGGGCTGCCTGCCCGCGCTCGTCCAGGCGCCGTTCTTCATGCTCGTGTACCGGCTCGTCACCACGCCGAACCCGCTGCTGGACGGCACGCTGCTCGGCGTGCCGCTGGGTGCGCACTGGTTCGGCACGTGGGCGCACACCCCGGTGTTCGCCGCCCTGTTCGCCGTGCTGGCCGGGGTCGCGTTCGCGACGTCGCGGTGGCAGGCGTCGGTGGCCGCCCGCAACGGCGGGCCGCAGCCGCCGTTCGCGAAGCTGCTGCGGCTCCTGCCGTTCGGGACCGTGCTGGTCGCCGCCGTGCTGCCGCTGGCGGCGGGGATCTACCTGGTGACGACGACTACCTGGACGCTGCTGGAGCGAGCTTTCCTGGACCGCGCAGTTCAGCCCCCGCCTCGTGCAGGTACTTCAGCACGTGGCCGTACGACGTGAACAGGCCGCACTCGGCGTAGGACACCGAGTGCCGATCGCAGAAGTCGCGGACCAGCGCCTGCGCCCGGCGCAGGTGCGGTCGCGGCATGCTCGGGAACAGGTGGTGCTCGATCTGGTAGTTCAGGCCGCCGAGCAGGAAGTCGGTGAACCAGCCGCCGGTGACGTTGCGGGAGGTCAGCACCTGCTTGCGCAGGAAGTCGAGCTGGTGGCCCGCCTGGAGCACGGGCATGCCCTTGTGGTTGGGCGCGAAGGAGATGCCCATGTAGACGCCGAACAGGGCCTGGTGCACCGCGATGAACGCCACCGCCTTGCCGGGGGACATCACCAGGAACACCCCGCCGAGGTAGACCACGAAGTGCACGGCCAGCAGCGCCAGCTCCAGGCGCCAGCCCTTCACCTCGCGGCGCGCGGCGGCCGCGGTGCTGATGACGTGCAGGCTGAAGCCTTCGAGCAGCAGCAGCGGGAAGAACAGCCAGGCCTGGTGCTTGACGACCCAGCGGAAGAAGCCGCGCTTGCGCTCGGCCTGCTCCGCGCTGAACGCGAGGACGGCGATGTCGACATCCGGGTCCTCGTCCTCGTGGTTCGGGTTGGCGTGGTGGCGGCTGTGCTTGCCCATCCACCAGCCGTAGCCGACGCCGATGAGCAGGTTGCCGAGCAGCAGGCCGGCGTTG
Organism: Actinosynnema sp. NPDC023658; assembly: GCF_040639995.1. Lineage (NCBI taxonomy): Bacteria > Bacillati > Actinomycetota > Actinomycetes > Pseudonocardiales > Pseudonocardiaceae > Actinosynnema > Actinosynnema sp. NPDC023658. The sequence goes on from NZ_JBFAAX010000252.1 coordinate 3,587, forward strand.
TGGTTCGCCTTGTGGCCGGCGAACACCTGCCGGTGGCCCGAGTCGTGCCCGAGGAACGCGATCTGCGTGTACACGACGGCGAGCACGGCGGCCGGCACGAGCTGCCACCACGAGTCGCCGATCAGCACCACGGCGGCTGCGGTGAGGCCGAACGCGGCGAGGACGCCGACGAGGAACGCGATGTAGAAACCGATGCGCCGGTCCAGCAGACCTTCCTGCTTGACCAGCCTGGACAATTCAGCGAAGTCGCTGCCGCGGGCTTGGGTGCTCACCCGAGCAGGGTACGGCGCGGACACCGCCAATTCAGTTCAGCCTGAGTTGCAGCTGGGCGAACAGCCGGAGCAACGGGTCGTCGAGATCGAACCCGCCGACCTCCGCCGCACGTCGGACGCGGTACCGGAGCGTGTTCGGGTGGACGTGCAACTTCGCGGCCGCGCTTTTCACATCACCGAATTCGTCCAGGTAAGTCAACAGGGAACGGGCCAGTTCCCCATCGAGCTCCGCGAGCCTCGGATCGCGGATGCGCGGGTGCTCGGCCAGCAGGGCGAGCGTTTCGCTGATGAGCACCCGCGACCGGACGTCTTCGAGGGTCGCCACGTCGGCGTCGAGGTCGCGGGACATCGCGTCGAGCACGCGGTCGGCCTCGGCCCGGGAGACCATGACCTCGTCGACCGTGGGCACCGTGGAGCCGATCGCCCCCTGCACCCGCAGGCCCATGTGCTTGCGCGCGGCGGCCACGATCTCCCTGGTCAGGGTGAGCAGCGGCGCCTTCGGCGGCAGGTCGGTGAGCAGCGCGTAGGTGCGACCGCCCCGCTGGCTGACCAAGGCGCTGCGCCGGTACGCGGCGGCGTGCACGGAGATCAGGCTGGTCATCTCGGCCCGGCGCAGCTCGTGCTGGGTGCGGTCGGCGTGCTCCTGGCCGCGCAGGGCGAACACGACGACGGCGGCGGGCTTGTCCGGGTCGGCGCCGACCTGCTCCGCGATGGCCCCGGCGTCCATCCGGCCGTCGAGCAGGGACGCGAGCAGGTTCTCCCGGAACGCGGCGGCGGGCTCGCGCTGCTGGACCAGGTGCAGCGCGGTGACGCGGGCGGCGCCGAGGAGCGCGCGTTCGGCCTGCTCGGCCAGCGGCGTGGCTCCCTCCTGCACCCAGATCGTGCCGAGCGGCTGCGTGCCCGCGTGGATGCCGACCGCGATGCGGCGGCGGATGCCCAACTCGGGGCGCTCGTCGATGCGCACCACGTCCTCGCCGGAGCGCAGGCGCTGGTAGACGCCCCACTCGCGGAGCATCTTGAGGTACGGCTCGGGCCCCTGGCGGCCGAGGATGGACAGCCGGCGCAGCTCGTCCACCTCGTCGGTGGAGCGGGAGTAGGCCAGCACGCGGCTGGCGGTGTCCTCGATGCTGACGATGCCGCCGGTCAGCGAGGCGATGGTCTGGGCCAGGCCGAACAGGTCGCCCAGGACTTCGCCCGCGCCCGCGTCGGCCGTGACCCGGGCGCTGTTCACGACGCCCCGGGCCAGCGCTTCGAGGTGTTCCCAGCGGACCTCGGGCCGCACGGCCAGCAGCGCCACGCCCGCGTCCGCCGCCGCCTGCCGCAGCACCGGGGACGGCGTGTCGACCTTCACCGCCACCGCGACCGCTCCCCCGGCCCCCGCGGCCCTGACCAGCGGTGACGCCGCACGGCCGCGCGCGCCGACGACCAGCGCCAGGTCACCGGGCCGCACGTCCGGCACGTCGTCGGGATCCATGATGACCACGTCGAGGACGTCGGCCTCCAGCCCGTGCGGGGCCACCTGCACCTCGACCAGCGGATCACCGAGCGCGATCAGGACCTGCCGCAAGCTCATCTTTGTCCAGTTCCACAACGACGGGTGCCCAAGCCTAGACGGGCGGACAATGGGACGGATGGTTGGAAGTCCTACCGTTGGGACATCCGTACCCGTGGCGAAGGAGCTGCTTGTGGATGCCGTGACCTCGGTCCCCGCACCGGTGAACGAGCCCGTCCTCGGCTACGCCCCCGGCACCCCGGAGCGCGCGCAGCTGCAGGCGAAGCTGGCCGAGCTGGCCAAGGAGCCCGTCGAGCTGACCCTCACCATCGGCGGTGAGCAGCGGGTCGGCGGCGGCGAGCGCTTCGACGTCGTGCAGCCGCACAACCACCGCGCCGTCCTGGGCACCCTGCACGGCGCCACCCAGCAGGACACCCGCGACGCCATCGCCGCCGCCAAGCAGGCCGCGCCCGCGTGGCGCGCGATGTCCTACGACGACCGCGCCGCCATCCTGCTGCGCGCCGCCGACCTGCTCGCGACCAAGTGGCGGGCCACGCTGAACGCGGCCACCATGCTCGGCCAGTCGAAGACGGCGATCCAGGCCGAGATCGACGCCGCCTGCGAGCTGATCGACTTCTGGCGCTTCAACGTCTCCTTCGGCCGGCAGCTGCTCGCGGAGCAGCCGCAGTCGTCCACCGGCGTGTGGAACCGCACGGACCACCGCCCGCTGGAGGGCTTCGTCTACGCGATCACCCCGTTCAACTTCACCGCCATCGCGGGCAACCTGCCCACCGCGCCCGCCCTGATGGGCAACGTCGTGCTGTGGAAGCCGTCACCCACGCAGAGCTTCGCCGCGCACCTGACCATGCGGCTGCTGGAGGAGGCGGGCCTGCCGCCAGGCGTGATCAACCTGCTGCCCGGTGACGGCCTGGCGGTGTCCGAGGTGGCGTTGGCCGACCCGGACCTCGCGGGCATCCACTTCACCGGGTCGACCCGGACGTTCCAGCACCTGTGGGGCCAGGTGGGCGCGAACATCGCGAACTACCGCTCCTACCCGCGGATCGTCGGTGAGACCGGCGGCAAGGACTTCGTGCTCGCGCACCCGTCCGCCGACGTGGACGTGCTGCGCACCGCGCTGGTCCGCGGCGCGTTCGAGTACCAGGGCCAGAAGTGCTCCGCCGCGTCCCGCGCGTACGTCCCCCGCTCGGTGTGGAACCGGATGAAGGACGACTTCCTCTCCGACGTCGAGTCGCTGACCATGGGCGACGTCACGGACCTGTCGAACTTCATGGGCGCGGTGATCGACCGGCGCTCGTTCGACAAGCTGTCCGGCGTGCTCCGGGCCGCGCACTCGGACGACCACCTGGAAGTCGTCGCCGGCGGCACGGCGGACGACTCCGACGGCTTCTTCGTGCGACCGACCGTGCTGCTGGGCACGAACCCCGAGCACGAGGTGTTCACCACCGAGTACTTCGGCCCGGTGCTGGCGGTGCACGTGTTCGACGACGCCGACTACGACACCGTGCTGCGGCAGATGGAGGGCGCGGCGCCGTACGCGCTGACCGGCGCGATCATCGCGCAGGACCGGGCCGCCATCGCGCACGCCCAGCGGGAGCTGCGGTTCGCCGCGGGCAACTTCTACGTCAACGACAAGCCGACCGGCGCGGTCGTCGGGCAGCAGCCGTTCGGCGGCGGTCGGGCGTCGGGGACCAACGACAAGGCGGGCTCGGTGCACAACCTGCTGCGCTGGGTCAGCCCCCGGTCCATCAAGGAGACGTTCGCCGCTCCTACCTCCTACCGCTACCCGCACCAGGGGTGATCGCATGCTCCGCTCCACGCTGCTCGCCGCCGCGCGCTCCGGGACCATCCGCGAGCTGGTCGAACGCACGCCGCTGACCAGGCCCGTCGTCAAGCGCTTCATCTCCGGTGACGACGTGGACGCGGCCGTCGCCACCACCGGCGAGGTGCTGGCCGACGGCCGGTACGTCACCCTCGACCACCTCGGTGAGGACACCCGGGACGCGGCGCAGGCCACCGCCACCGTCGAGGCGTACCTCGACCTGCTGCGCCGGCTGGAGCTCGCCGGGCACACCGGGCGGGCCGAGGTGTCGGTGAAGCTGTCCGCGGTGGGCCAGTTCCTGCCCGTGGACGGCGAGAAGATCGCGCTGGAGAACGCCCGCCGCATCTGCGCGGCGGCCGGCGCGGTCGGCACCACCGTCACCCTCGACATGGAGGACCACACCACGACCGACTCGACGCTGGGCATCCTGCGCGAGCTGCGGGTGGACTTCCCGTGGGTGGGCGCGGTGCTCCAGGCGTACCTGAAGCGGACCGAGCAGGACTGCCGCGACCTGGCGCACGCCGGTTCGCGGGTCCGGTTGTGCAAGGGCGCGTACCAGGAGCCCGAGTCGGTGGCGTTCCAGGACAAGGTCGACGTCGACCTGTCGTACGTGCGGTGCCTGAAGGTGCTGATGGCGGGCGAGGGCTACCCGATGGTCGCCTCGCACGACCCGCGGCTGATCGCCATCGCGGGCGAGCTGGCCAAGGACCGCTCCCCGGACAGCTACGAGTACCAGATGCTCTACGGCATCCGGCCGGAGGAGCAGCGCCGCATCGCCGCCGCGGGCAACCGGATGCGCGTGTACGTGCCCTACGGCGACGAGTGGTACGGCTACTTCATGCGGCGGCTGGCCGAGCGCCCGGCGAACGTGGCGTTCTTCCTCCGCTCACTGGTCACCACGGGCTAGACGAGTAATGCGTAAGTCGGTCAGTGGTCGTAGGCGGTCAGGGATCGGGTGACGGGTTGGCCGGTGGCGCGGTTGTGCCAGATGGCGGCGGTC
>NZ_JBFAAX010000253.1:0-4514 GCF_040639995.1 Actinosynnema sp. NPDC023658
CCGGTTCACGCCGCAGGGCCGCGCTCGCTCGGCGGAACCCGGTCGCCGGAGCCGCCCGGAAGTGGCTGGTCAGACTGCCGGCGCCGCGCATCACGCGGGCGTACCGGGGCGCACGGAACCGCGACGGGCTTTCCGCCCAGTCGGTCCGAGGTGGGGAACCATTAAACCGACAGGTTCCAGTAAACCAGGTCCGACCAGCAGAAACAAGACTTGTTCCGGTGCGCAGACAGGGTCACCCTTTCCACCATGAGGTGGGGACCTTCTGGTGAGTTGAGCACTGTCCTGTGGATCGGCGGAGCGCAGTGGGCGGGTAAGTCGACCGTCGCCTGGCTCTTGTCGCGCCGATTCGGGTTGACCGCGTACCACTACGACTTCCACGACGCCCGCGGTCACCACGACCGCGCGTTGGCCCACGCCGGCCGCTACCCGCACCGGCACGCGTGGCAGACCCTCCAAGCGCACGACCCGGACACCACCTGGGTGCGGCCGTCACCGCGGGAGATGGCCGAGCAGGCCAAGCACAACCACGTCGAGCGCTTCGGGATGGTGCTCGACGACCTGCGCGCCCTGTCCAGCGGACGCCCGCTCGTCGCGGAGGGGTGGGGCTTGCGGCCGGAACTGGTCGCCCCGCTGCTCGCGGACCCGCGCCAGGCCGTGTTCCTGGTGCCGACCGAGGCGTTCCGGCAGCGCCAGCTCCGCGAACTGCCCAGGGCGGGCGAGGTGCCCGCCGCGGTGAGCGACCCCGAACGGGCGCGGGCGAACCGGGTCGAGCGGGACCGCCTGCTGGCCGAGGACGTGGTGGACCGGGCGCGGGAGCACGGCCTGCGCGTCATCGAGGTCGACGGTCGGCTCAGCCCGGGAGGGCTGACCACCGTCGTGGCCGACCACTTCAGCCCGTGGCTCGGCTGAACGGGCCCGCCCGCGCGTGACCGGGTGCCCGCCGGCGTCGGACGTCCGGCCGGCGGGCCTCGCGCGTGATCCCCCTCCGACGGCAACCGGGTGAATTCGCTCGAATGAGCCCATCGAATTGCATTCGAATTCTTTCGAATTCGGACACTCCGGTTGACCTGCCCCGAGAGAGCGTGTCACAGTTCGGCTCGCCGCCGCCGGGACACCGACCTCGCGCGCTTTCGCGACGATTCGCCACAGCGCGCCGGAATGGGCGACGAAGCCCGGGAACGAGTGGTCAATGGCGAACAGGGTGCGGTCGGCCGCGGTGGTGGTCGCGCTGATCGGTCTCCTCGTCGGGAGCGCGGGGTCCGCGCAGGCCGCGACGTGGTCGTCGAGCGACAAGTGGGGCAGCTGGTCGAACGGCGGGTACACCGTGCGCAACGACGTCTGGGGCGGCGGCGCGGGCCCGCAGACGATCTGGGCGAACTCCTACAGCAACTGGGGCGTGTGGGCGGACCACCCGAACACCGGCGGTGTGAAGGCGTACCCGCACTCGGCCCGCAACATCGGTCGGAAGCTGAGCGCGTTGAGCCGGTTGTCCAGCTCGTTCAACGTGACCCGGCCCGGCAGCGGCGCTTACACCACCGCGTACGACATCTGGGCCGACAACAACGCCTACGAGATCATGATCTGGGTCAACAAGCAGGGCGCGGTCGGCCCGATCGGGGCGCGCGAGACGACGGTGTCGGTGGGCGGCCACACCTGGGACGTGCACCGCGGCTCCAACGGGGCGAACCAGGTGTTCTCGTTCGTCCGCACGGGCAACACGAACGCCGGGACGGTCGACGTGCTCGCGGTGCTGCGCTGGATCAACTCGCGCGGCTGGTACGGCGACGTGACCGTGGGGGAGGTGCAGTTCGGGTTCGAGATCACCTCGTCCTCCGGCGGCCTGAACTTCCAGTCCAACAGCTACTCCGTGACGAGCTGACGGCCTGAGCCACCCCGAACCCGGTCCTGGCGCACGTGCCGGGGCCGGGTTCGGGGCGTGTCCGCGAGCGCTACGGAAAGTGAAAGTTGTCAGGACAAGATAAGTTGTCTTAGGCTCACGGCGGCACCACGACGAACGGAGCACGCCATGTCCTTCCAGGCCTACCTCGACGCCGCCGAGAAGAAGACCGGCAAGACCCCGGCCGCACTGCTGGCCGAAGCCGGCGAGCGGGGCTACGACGCGACCACCAAGGCCGGCGTCGTGCTGGACTGGCTCAAGGCCGACTACGGGCTCGGTCGGGGGCACGGGATGGCGCTCTATTACGTGCTCAAGAACGGCACCGGGATCAGCGACAAGCACGTCGGCGGCACCGGGGCCCACCGGGACGAGTCCGCGACGCTGCGCCTGGACGGGATCGCCCACCGCTGAACGACCCCGTCCCCCGCACGACCCCGCCGACCTCGCGCCCGGCGGACGACTCACCACCCCTGCGGGACGTCACACCCCGCGGAACGTCACGCCCCGGACGACCGCGCGCCCACCGCGTCCGGCTCGTCCGCCATCGCCTCGTCGAGGAACCCGCCGGACTGGTGGCGCCACAGCTTCGCGTACGTGCCGTCGGCGTCGAGCAGCTCGGCGTGCGTGCCCTGTTCGAGCACCCGACCCCGGTCCAGCACGATCAGCCGGTCCATCCGCACGACGGTGCTCAGGCGGTGCGCCACGACCAGCGCCGTGCGGTCCTCCATCAGCCGCCACAGCGCCTGCTGGACCAGCACCTCGCTCTCCGAGTCCAACGCGCTGGTCGCCTCGTCCAGCAGCAGGATCGGCGCGTCGCGCAGGATCGCCCGGGCCAGCGCCACCCGCTGCCGCTGCCCGCCGGACAGCTTCACGCCGCGCTCCCCGACCATCGTGTCGAACCCGTCCGGCAGCGCTTCGGCGAAGTCCGTGACGTGCGCGGCCCGCGCCGCCCGCCGGATGTCGGCGTCGGTCGCGCCCGGCCGGGCGAACGCGATGTTCTCCCGCAGCGTCCGGTGGAACATGGCCGGGTCCTGCGGCACGTACGCGATCAGGCCGCGCAGGTCGGACTGGCGCAGGCGCGCGATGTCCTGACCGCCGATGAGGATGCGCCCGCTGTCGACGTCCATCAGCCGCAGCAGCAACCGGGTGAGCGTGGTCTTGCCGCCGCCGGACCGGCCGACGAGCCCGATCCGCGTGCCCGGGGCGATGTCCAGGTCCAGCCCGGTGAACAGCGGCTCGTTGCCGCCGTGCGCGAACACCACGCGGTCGAACCGGACCCCGGAGTCCGCGACCCGCAACGGTTCCGGCTCCTCCGGGTCGAGCACGGTCGGCGGGTCGAGCAGCAGCTCGGTGAACTGGGCGGCCTCGGTGAGCGCGCTCTCGAACCGCCGGTAGACCTGGTTGAACTCGAACATGATCCGCGTCGCGTTGGTGAAGTACGCGAACGTCACCACGATCGCCTCGATGCCGAGCCCGCCGCTGACCCCGACCGCGACCGCGAGGCCGAGCGCGTTGGTCAGCACGGACAGCGGGGCGACGACCGTGTCGATGCGCAAGTTGCCGTAGTCCCACGACCGCAGCGCCAGCACCCGGTTCTCGGCGGACCGGGTCCGGTGCTCCGCGCCCTCGCGCTGCTCGGCGGCGAACGCCCGCACGGTCTCCATGTTCATCAGCGTGTCGGCGACGTGGCCGGACACCCGCGCGTACGACGCCTCGCGCTCGTTGACGAGCTGCTGCCGGCGGCGGATGAGCGGCGCGACCACGAACCCCGTGACGACGATCAGGCCGAGCAGCACGACGACCAGCAACGGGTGGTAGCCCCACAGCACGACGCACGCGAAGCCCAGCGGCACCAGGTTGGCGACGACCTTGAACGCCACCGTGTCGACGAACTCCTCGAAGCGGGACGCGAAGCCCAGCACCCGCTTGGTGAGCGACCCGGCGAAGTTGTCGTGGAAGAACGCCGCGTCCTTGCCCAGCAGCGCGTCCATGCCCATCACGGACAGGTGCTCGATCCCGCGGCCGTCCGTGCGGTTGAGGCAGTGGACGCCGATGCGCCACAGCACTTCCGCGAGCAGCATCAGGCCGGCGAACGTCAGCACGTACGGCAGCACGGTGGCGAGGCCGGTGTCGCCACCGCCGGCGAGACGACCGGCGAGCGCGCCGACGGCCAGCGGCGTCAGGTAGAGCAGGCACGTGTTGCCCAGGGCGGGCAGCACGAGCGCCCCCACGCTGAGCATGCGGTGGCGGCGCAGTTCACGGCCGTACAGGCGCAGCGCGAGCAGCACCGCCTCCTTGCGGTTGTTGACGGGTTTTTCGGACCTTGGCGCGGCCATCCGACTCCCTCCGGGGGCACCTTGGCCTGATCGATGGTGCCGCAGCGGGCCCCGGGACCGCGATCGATTAACGCCGCACCCGGACCCTCGCGATCCCGCCCGACCTCGAATCACGTGAACCCACGACGCCCGTTCGGGCGATAGGGGTCAATGGAGTCGAACGACACCATCGCTCATGGGGGTATGGATGAGACGACGAGTGAGGCTGTTCGCGGGGATCGTGGCGTTGGCCGCCGCGCTGACGACGGCACCGCCGGGAACGGCCGGCGCGGCGGGGGCCA
>NZ_JBFAAX010000253.1:4524-8179 GCF_040639995.1 Actinosynnema sp. NPDC023658
GGCCACGCCGGCGAGAAGCGCACCGACCGCGTCCGACGGGCGGTGGGTGACCCTGGTGACCGGGCACCGCTTGTTCGTCTCGCGCGGCGAGCAGGGCCGGTGGTCGGTGCTCACCGGGCCGGGACCGGACGGCCGCCGCGCGGCGTTCGCCCAGTACGGCAAGCGGAACGGCGCGGAGACCGACCTGTACGTCGTGCCGGCGGAGGCCGTCGCGCTGCTGCGGGCCGGAACGCTCGACGCCGAGTTGTTCAACGTCTCCGGCCTGGTCCGGCAGCGCTACGACGACGCGCGCAGCGACACGGTGCCGCTGCTGGTCGAGTACCCGGACGTGGCCGCGCTGACGGCGCCCGAGGGCGCGCAGGTCGAGCGGCCGTTGCCCGACCTGCACCTGGCGGCGGTCGGTGAGCGCAAGGCCGACGCGCGCCGGTTCTGGTCGACGATCACGGGCGGCAGCCCGAACGCGGCGCAGCTTGCCGGCGGTCCGCGCCGGATCTGGCTGAACGCGCGGGTGGAGGCGTCGCTGGACGTCAGCGTCCCGCAGATCGGCGCACCGGCGGCCTGGGAGCACGGCCTGACCGGCAAGGGCGTCACGGTGGCGGTGCTGGACACCGGCGTCGACGCCGCGCACCCCGACCTGGCGGACCGGGTCGCGGTGAGCCAGGACTTCAGCGGCACGGGCAGCGTGCGCGACGGCCACGGGCACGGCACGCACGTCGCCTCCACCATCGCGGGCAGCGGCGCGGCCTCGGGCGGGAAGTACCGGGGCGTCGCGCCGGACGCCAGGCTGGCCATCGGCAAGGTGCTCGACGACTCCGGCTCCGGCCAGGTCGACGACATCATCGCCGGGATGCGCTGGGCCGCCGCCGAGGTTGGGGCCGACGTGGTGAACCTAAGCCTGGGATCGGGCCCCACCGACGGCACGGACCCGGCCTCGCAGGCCGTCAACACCCTCAGCGAGCGCTACGGCACGTTGTTCGTCGTGGCCGCGGGCAACTACGGCTCCGACGAGTCGGTGTCCGCCCCGGCGGCGGCCGACGCGGCGCTCGCGGTCGGCAGCGTCACCAAGGCCGGAGCGCTGTCGGACTTCTCCAGCCGCGGCCCGCGCCTGGTCGACGCCGCGGTCAAGCCCGAGATCGCCGCACCGGGCACGGACATCGTCGCCGCCAGGGCCGCGGACGGCCGGATCGGTGAGCCGGTGGACGAGCACTACACCCGCCTGTCCGGCACGTCGATGGCCACGCCGCACACCGCGGGCGCGGCGGCCGTCCTGGCGCAGCAGCACCCGGACTGGACCGGTGACCGGCTCAAGGCCGGGCTGGTGGGCTCGGCGCGACCGGTCGCGGACGCGGGCGTGTACGCGGTCGGCGGCGGCCTGGTCGACGTGGCCAGGGCGACCACCCAGCCGGTCGAGGCCTCGCCCGGCACGGTCAGCTCGTTCCTCAGGTGGCCCGCAACCCGGCCGGACCGGCGCACGATCACCTACTCCAACCCCACCGACGCGCCGGTCACCCTGGCGCTGGACCTGGAGCTCGCGGACGGCCGGGGGGCGGCTCCTCCGGCGGCGCTGGCCGCGCTGTCCGCGTCCTCGGTGACGGTCCCGGCCGGCGGCAAGGCGGACGTCGCGCTGACCCTGACGCCGCGCTCGGGCAAGCCCGGCGTGTACGGCGGCGTGCTCACCGCGGCGACGGCCGACGGCGCGATCCGGGTGCGCACGCCGGTCAGCGTCCACGACGAGCCGGAGCGGTACGACCTCGCCGTCACCGTGAAGAACCGGGACGGCGTGGTGCAGGGGCCGCAGGACAACGGCGTCACGATGGTGACCGACGTCGACACCGGCGACGCCTGGCTCACCGCCACCGGCGAGCCGCTCCGGTTGCCGGCGGGCAAGTACACCGTGGTGGGTTTCGTGGAGACGCCCAGGCCCGACGCGCCGGCCGCGCGGAGCACCTTCGTCGACCCGGACGTGCGGGTGTCGCGGAACACGGAGCTGGACATCGACACCCGCAAGGGAAAGCGGGTCTCGCACACCACGGACCAGCCGGCGGCGCGCGGCGGCATCATCCACTCGCAGCACCGCACCACGGTCACCGACCGCGAGCAGTACCCGACGACCTTCTCCTACATGGACGACCCGCGGTTCAGCGAGCTGTACGCGCAGTCGGAGGAGCGCAGGTTCGTGCCCTGGTTCGCCTACGCCGACACCGTCCACCTGGAGGACCCGGGGCTGGAGGTGTTCGCGGAGGGACCGCAGCGGTTCGAGGTGTCCGCGGGGTGGCTGCGCGGGTCGCCCGAGCCGACCGGCACCCAACGGTTGGCCGCCGTCCACGGCGGTCGGGGCACGCCGGAGGACCTGGCGCGCGTCGACGCCAAGGACAAGCTGGTGGTGCTGGAACTGCCCGGCTCGATGACCTACGACGAGGTCTACGCGCGGATCAGCGCGGTGAAGGACGCGGGCGGCAAGGCGGTGGCCACGACCGTGCTGGAGGAGACGGCGGCCTCGGTGAGCCCGCAGGACGACGGGTTCCCCGCCGTCCTGCCGACCGTGCGGCTGTTCGACGTGCCGGGCAAGCGGTTCGCCGACCTGGTGAAGGCGGGCGGCGTGACGGCGAGCATCACCGCCCGGTCGCGCAGCGCGTACCGCTACGAGCTGTCCTACCCGTCGCCGGGGCAGCTGCCCCGGCAGCTGAGCACGACGGTGAAGACGGCCGACCTCGCCGCGGTGCGCATGGCCTACCACGGCGGCACCGAGCAGGAGCCGCCGATCACCAGCGCGTGGTTCGAGGCGCTGGGCGGCGAGATCGGCACCCAGTGGGGCCTGGAGGCGGTGCCGCACGCCGAACGCGTCGAGTACTTCACGCCGGGCACCTGGCGCATCGGCGTGGGCGGCTGGTGGGGAGCGTCCGGCACCGCGCACGAGCGGGCGACGCTGGAGCGTGGCAAGTCCTACCGGATGCAGTGGAACGCGGCGGTGGCCGCACCCCGGTTCACCGGCACGACCGGCAACGAGCTGGGGGAGGACCACCCGTGGGCGTGGCGCACCGGTGACCTGCTGGACGTCACGGTGCCGTTCTTCACCGACGCCGCCGGGCACGCCAGGGCGGCCCAGCCGTCGTTCGGCTACGACAAGGGTTCCACCACGCTGTTCCTGGACGGCAGGGTCGTCGGCACGCAGGACCAGCCGGGGCGCGGTGTGTTCGTGGTGCCCCGGCAGCAGGGCGAGTACCGGCTGACCGCCGACGTCGACCGCAGCGGCCTGCCGTGGTGGCCGCTGTCCACCAAGGTCAGCGGGAGCTGGACGTTCGGCTCCGGGTTCCGCCAGGGGTCGGGTGGCGCGCTGCCGCTGCTGTCGGTGGGCTTCGCGCCGGCCGTCGACCTGCACAACGTCGCACCGGCCGGGCGGTTCTCGTTCCCCGTCGCGGTCGACCGCCAGGACGGCGTGCCCGAGGTGACGTCGTTGGAGCTGGAGGTCTCCTTCGACGACGGCGGCACCTGGACGGCGGTCCCGGTCGAGCGCGACGGCACGCGCTGGACGGCGACCGTCACCAACCCGGCGGGCGGGTTCGCGTCGCTGCGCGCGAAGGCGGCGGACTCCGAGGGCAACACCGTCGAGCAGGCGGTGGTCCGCGCCTACCAGGTCGGCTGACCGGTGTCGGGC
>NZ_JBFAAX010000254.1:0-8151 GCF_040639995.1 Actinosynnema sp. NPDC023658
TCCACCGCGGGCACAACCCGCACCTCGCGTTCGGGCACGGCGTGCATGTGAAGACCTTGCCGGCCAGCCCGCCGGCGAGCCCGAGCCCGCGGAAGTCCTCCTCGGTGATGGCCGACAAGTCGGTCACGGCGTCGTACGCGGCCGCCTCGACCAGGGCGGGGTCGAGCCGCAGCACGCGGGGATCACGCGCGACAACACCGTCGGACTGGGTGAGCACGTCGTGCAGGACCTGGGCGGCCCGCGACCCGAACCGCTCGGTCACGAACAGCGCGGGCGTCAGCGCGACCTCGTCCAGCTTCTCGTGCAGCCGGTCGCGCACGGCATCCCACTCCGCGTCGACCTCGCCCGGAGCGGCCCCGGCCAGGACGGCGGCGAGCTCCGCGCTGTCCATGCCGAGCGCCTGCATCCACCGCACGGTGCCGAGCAGCATCTGCGCCAGGCGCAGGCCCGAGGCGACGTCCACGGCTTGGAGCATCCGGTACGGGTCCGACGTCTGCGGTCCGACGTCGAGCAGCCCGCCGAAGGCGCCGGTGTGCGTGCTCGACGGATCCGCGGCCACCGCGTCCAGGACGCCGAACAGCTCGGTGGCGGTGAGGCCGAGCGCACGGGTCAACCGCCCGACCCGGTGCAGCAGCGACAGCTCGTCCAGCCCGATGTCGTCGTGGTCGAACGGGCCCGACGAGGCCCCCGTGCCCGTGCTCCGCTTCCGCACCCGCAGGACGACGGTGACCAGGTCGGCCTCGGACAGTCCGACCGCGCGGCTCACGCGGACGCGGTAGTCCTTGTTGCGCGGCGCCAGGACGTCGCCGGAGACCCGGAGCACCCGCACCCCGTCCGGCAGCGGCGTCGCGGGCCCGGCGATCACCGTGCGCTCGGCGGCGAACGGCTCGTTGAACACGCGCTCGAACAGGTCTTCGTCGATCACGTTCGCCAGGCTGGTGACGACGTCGACCGGCAGGTCCAGGGCGCGGTGGAGGTGGACCACGACCGCCAGCGCGCGCAGCGCGGCCAGGTCGATCCGGTTGTCGCAGCAGCGGCGCAGCACCACGTCGGTCTCGGGGAGCGTCAGTCCGGTCCGGCGGGCCAGCCGCACGAACCTGCCGACCCGCTCGAACCACTCCGGCGGCACGGGCGCGGAGCCGTCGCCCCACACCAGTTTCCGCCCCGTGGCGTCGAGGGTCGCGCACGGACCGCCTTGGTGGACGAACGCGCCGGGGCCCAGGTGGACCAGCGCGTCGAGCTCGGTGGCGGTCAGCCGCGTGGCGCGGAGGAAGGGCAGGACGTCCTGGAGGTCGCTGAAGGACCCGTCGACGCCGTAGAAGTTCTCCAGCAGGTCGTCCGGGTCGGTGACGACCGTCGTAACGAGCGAGACGTCGGCGGCGGAGAGTCCCAGGAACTCGCGCGCGACCACGTCGCGGTCCGGCTGGTGCGCGAACAACTCGTACAGCTCCACCGGACCGACCCGGAAGTGGTGCAGGTAGCGGCGCACCTTTTCCCGGTCGAGGTCGAACGGAAGGGCGAACGGGAATCGCAGTCGCTTCAGTTCCTGGTGCGCGTCCGGACCGAGGACGGCGGCCAGCACCCGGTTCACGACATCGAGGTACGGTAACTCCGTGTAGGCGTGTTCGCCGTCCAGCGGGATCCCGACGAGGTCCGGCCGCCGGTCCGCGCCGGTCAGCGGGTCACCCTCGAAGTTGTCGTCGATCAGCGCGAGCAGATCGGCCAGGTAGGCCGCGGGCGAGTAGACCGACCGCCCCTCGTCGACCGCGCGGAAGTCGAGCGCTCCGAAAAGCTGCTCGTAGGTCGGCAAGGAATGGTCACGACGCACAACGGCTCCCATGGCGAATTGCGGGAATGACGAAGACTCGGTTTTTATCGGGAAATATGGGCGTGCAGAACGACCAGCGTCGGATCTGCGCGGTAGTGCGCCGCAGTCGGATGCGGGCAGACCGGGTGTGCGGGGGTCGAGCGGTTCCCCCTCCTGGGCACCGAGCGGGAAGCAGTGACCCCTCCCCCGAAGCGGACATCGCCGCACCCGCACCCGCCGCTACGCCCCTGCGGCACAGTTCAGCCGAATGGCCGCGGACGGTCGTGCGTCAGGCGGAACGAGCACGACCACATGGTAGATGATCATGGTGGTGGCGGGTCCGGCGCACCCTGCCCCTGCGCATCCCGCGGGCGCTCCGGGACGTCTTCCACGAGCTCGGCGCAGGTGCTCAGCAGGTGTCCGGGATCGGGCTGCCGGGGTCGACGAACTCCATCCGCAGCGCGTCGGTGCGCGGCAGGACGAACGCGGGCACGCCCGGTGTCCACTCGGCGGGCAGGAGGAACAGCTGGCCGCCGGACTGCACCACCAGTCGCAGCCCGTCGTAGCGGACCTTGTAGATCGACGCGGTGCACTGCACCCGGCGCACCGAAGGTGGCAGCGCCAGCCCTTCCGCGCTGTAGAGCACGGTGTTCGGCAACGACGGCAGCAGCGTCGTGAACACGTACGCCCTGTCCCGCCCCACCGCCGCGGAGTAGTCACCGACCGCCCAGAACAGCCCGAGGCTCACCAGCACGAACGTCGCCGTCCACTCGGCTACAGCACCAAGGGGACGTGGCTTCGTCCCCCGCGTCGCGGCGGCCGCACGCAGCCTCGACACCGACACGAGCAGGAGGACACCGGCGGCGAGGCTGACGCCCGGCAGCCCGACGAGCGCTCGGAACGGCACCGGGTCGAGCACCGCCACCAGCGCGAACCCCACCAGCGCCACACCGACGAGCGCGGCGGTCGGGACGGCCACGCGCAGCAGTGCCCGCAACGCCGCGTCGGACAGTCGGGCGCGGAGGAACCGGTAGGCCCACAGCCCCAGCAGCGTGACCGTGGCGACCCCGGTGAGCGGCACGTAGATGCCATCCGTGCTGCGCAGCAGGTAGTCCTCCGTGGTCAGGCCCATGAGCGAGTGGTGCACGCCGAAGTAGTTGAAGAAGTGGTGCGCCTGCTGCTGGCCGAAGAAGTACAGCAACGCCGCGAGCAGGGTGGTCGGTGCGATGACCGAGCCGAGCAGGCGCAGCGCCCGCACCGGCCCGAAGTCGCCGCCTGCGTCGCCCTTCCCCGCCCGGTGCCCCGCCTCCAGGAGTGGCCGCGGAACGCGGTGCGCGCGCAAGGTGTTCACGACGAGCTGCTCGTCGTCGGTGCGGTCGTGGTGGTGGTGCTGCTGCTCGTTGTCGCCTCCGTCGCGCAGGGGCTGTCCAGGACGAACGTGATGGTGCCGCCCCGGAGGAGCTCCGCCGGCGTGTGCCCGAGGATCGTGCAGTCGCCGGGCGTGGCGCTCTTGGTCGTCGTCGTGACCTGAACGCACTCGGTGTTGCCGCACGCGGACTCGAAGAATGCTCGGATGTCTTCCTCGACGTCGCGCCAACTGCTCCCGTCCTGGAAGTTCGGGTCGACGTCGATCGGCACACCGGGCACGGGCGGCGGGACACGCGTGGTGGCCGTGAGCCGAGGCTCGTCAGTCGTGGGGCCCTCCTCGCTCCCGGTCCTCTCCTCGCCACCGGTCCTCTCCTCGCTCCCGGTCGTCGCTGTCGTACCGGTGGTCGGGCTCGGCCCGGGAACGGGCTGACCTCCGGTCGCGCAGGCGGTGAGCACGAGAGCCAGAACCGTGACCCGGACGGCGTTGTGTGCGAACATGGCACACCTCCAACTGGACGTGGGTCGGTGCCTCTGCATTCAGGAGGGGCTGAACGGCGCGTCGGATACGCCCGCTTCCACCTGGACCCATTCAGCCATCGGTTCGCGATGAGCCCGTCACCATTGACTTGGACACCGCCTCCGACACCGATGTACGGGTGCTGGCGAACCAGACCCAGTCCGCGGCGAGAGCCGACTCACTGACCACCCTGCCCGGCCGACTGCAGGCCCGACTGGACGGCGCCACCTGCGCGGGTACTTCGGCCTGCGGTCGAACCGGGAACCGGGAGGTGACGACGAGCGCGGCAGCACTCGGCTGTCCACGATGTGGGCGGGGCTGACCTGCAGTCAGAGTGTGTTCCTGGGGGCCGAGGGCCGCCGGGACGCGCCGCCCGCCGCGCGGCGGAACCTCGTCGCGAGGCGATCGAACGCCACCGCGAGCTCGTCCCCGTCGATCACCTCGATGTCGACGTCGAGCTGTGCCATCCACAGCGCGAGCCGGTCCGGGTCGTCGGAACCCAGCTCGACCCGGCACGTGGACTCGTCGACCACCTCGACATCGACCGGGATGGGGATCTTCGCGGCGAACTCGGCCGCGGGAGCGTGCACGAGCAGCCGGGCGCGGTACTTCCAGGTCCCCTTGCTGATGCGTCCGACGACGTACTCGACGAGGTTGTCCGCCGGGATCACGCGCGGCCGGAACCGCGCGCCCGTCGGTGCGTGCGGAACCATGCGGTCGACCCGGAAGACGCGCCAGTCGTCACGATCAAGATCCCACGCGAGCAGGTACCAGAGCGCGCCCCAGCTCACCAGCCGTCGCGGTTCGGTGTGGCGCGTCCCTTCGGCGCCCCCGGGTTTCGTGTACCCGAACCGGAGCCGTTCGTGGCCTCGGATCGCGGCGGCGACCGCGCCGAGGACCGAGAGGTCGAGCGGCGGCCCGGCCCTGGGAACGACGCTCACCGCCTCGCGCACCGCCTCCACGCGCCGACGCAGGCGCGAGGGCAGCACCTGCTCCAGCTTCGCGAGCGCGGTGAGCGATGTCTCCTCGACCCCGAGCCCTTGGGTCGCGACCGCACCCAGTCCGACCGCGACGGCGACGGCCTCGTCGTCGTCGAGCAGCAGCGGCGGCATCGCCGTCCCGGCGGCCAACCGGTACCCGCCCGTGACGCCGGGGCGCGCGTCCACGGGATACCCGAGCGATCGCAGCCTGCTGATGTCGGCGCGCACGGTCCTCGTGCTCACCTCCAGCCGGGTCGCGAGTTCGGCGCTGGTCCAGTCGCGCTTGAGCTGGAGCAACGACAGCAGTTCGAGCAGACGGGCCGAGGTTTCCAGCATGTCCTCGATCCTGCCGGCGATTGCGGAAGCCAACCTGCCGCATTGCCTGGGAACGTCTGCGTCGTGACCGAGAACAACGCACTCACGCCATTCCGCATCGACATCCCGCAGGCGGACGTCGACGACCTGCGCGACCGGCTGGCACGCACGCGCCGGCCGATCCCCGTGCCGGGCCGGGACGATCGCACCGACTTCAGCCGCGGCATCCCGCAGGTCTACCTGGAGGAGCTCACCGAGTACTGGCGCGACGGGTTCGACTGGCGTGCGCAGGAGCAGGAGCTCAACGAGCACGAACAGTTCACGACGGTCGTCGACGACCAGACGTTCCACGTCGTCCACGTTCGATCGGCGAACCCCGGGGCCACGCCGCTGATCCTGAGCCACGGCTGGCCGGGATCGTTCGTCGAGTACCAGCGGCTCATCCCGCTGCTGACCAACGAGTTCCACGTGGTCATCCCGTCGCCGCCCGGCTTCGGGTTCTCCACCCCGCTGTCGGGGACCGGCTGGGAGCTGGCGCGGACGACGGAGGCCTACGCCGAGATCATGACGCGTCTCGGCTACGAGAGGTTCGCGGCCCACGGCACCGACATCGGCACGGGCACCACCCTCCGCCTCGCGGCGCTCCACCCGGAGCGCGTCATCGGCACGCACATCGGCTGCGACCGCCGGTGGCTCGGGTTGGTCGGTGACAAGTTCCCCTACCCCGACGGCCTGTCCGATGACGAGATCGCCCAGATCGAGGCGGTGCGCACCGAGGACGCGGCCGAGCGCGGGTACCTCGAGATGCAGAACCACCGTCCCGACACGATCGGCGCGGCGCTCACCGACTCGCCGGTCGGTCAGCTCGCGTGGATCGCGGAGAAGTTCAGGACCCGCGGCGCCTCCCGGACGCCGGACGAGTCGGTCGACCGCGACCAGCTCCTCGCGAACATCAGCCTGTACTGGTTCACCCGCAGCGGCGCGTCGAGCGCGCAGTTCTACTACGAGGGCGAGCACTCCGGGCTCGACTACTTCGTCATGGCGCCGGACGTGCCGTCCGGATGGGCCGTGTTCGACACCCACCCGCTCCTGCGCCGCGCTATGGACCCGTGGAACGCGATCGGCCACTGGAGCGAGTTCACCGAGGGCGGTCACTTCCCCGCGATGGAGGAGCCGAAGCTGCTCGCGGACGACATCCGCACCTTCTTCCGCGACCTGTCCTGACCCCCGCGTCAGGGCCGGCCGGGCCACGAAGACCCGTGCGGGGTCACAGGCGCCGGGCGGAGCGCCACGCCGTCGAGTAGAACCCGCCGTCGTCCAGCAGGGACGTGCCGCCCACGTCGCCCAGCGTGGGCCCGTTGATGCGTTCCCTGCTGGAGATGAAGCGGTGGTGGCCGCCGTCGTCGAGGCCGAGGTAGATGCCGACGTGGTCCAGGGTTTCCGGGTCGTCCTCGACCTCGAAGAAGACCAGGTCGCCCGGTTGGAGCCGGCTGTAGTCGGTGGCGCGGCGGTGTTCGTTGGCCACCAGTCGCACGCCGGGGCCGAAGTCCGAGATGGCGTAGGCCCGCCGGGGGATGCCCGGACCCGGCGTGTTCGTGCCCAGCAGCGGCATGCCGAGGCGGTAGCCGAACACCAGGCGCACGAAGCCCGAGCAGTCCACGGCGCCGTAGCGACCGCGCTCGGGCTGTGCGCCGGCGCCCTCGCCGAAGTTCCAGGGGACGGCCAGGTAGTCGTAGAAGTCCGACTGCTCCTGCCGTCCCGCGCCGGAGGGCTTGACCGGGCCGAACGAGGCGTCGCCGCGGAAGCGCACGCCCTGGGCGTCGGTCTCGTCCGGCGTGTCGATCAGGTACTGGGTGGCGACCGCGAGCACGTCGGGACCGGTGTCCCCGCGCGCCCGCGAGAACCACCCGGTGAACCAGTCCTCGCCCTCGGCGCCGGCCCGCCACGGCTGCGGCAGCAGCCGCACCCACGAGGAGGTGTTGACCACGGCGGGGGTCGCCTTCGGTTCGCTGAACGCACGGCGCGGACCGGTCAGCAGCGCCGTGCGGGCGTCGTCGGTGAGCACTGCGACGACCCCGCCGGCCTGGTCGCGCACAACCGTGCGGGCGGGGTTGTCCAGCCGCTCGTAGACCAGTCGGTCGGCCTGCGCGGCCACCGCGGCCGGGTCGTCGGCCCGGACGCCGTCCGGGCTGTCCCCGTCCGGGGCGTCCGGCCACCAGACGAGTGCCGCGGCCACCGCGGCCGCGATCACCACCGCCGCGATCCCGGCCGGCAGCACCCGGACAGGCCACCGCTCCACGAGCACCCCTCCCCGCCGCCTCGCTTCAGACCGTGGGCACCAGCCCGATGAGCACACCGCTGGCCAGCACGCCGTATCCGGCGGCGCTGACGGTACTCGTGGCGATCGCGGTGGCCAGCGGTGGTTGTCGGACCAGCTGGTAGGCGATCAGGCCGGGCACCACGAACCCCAGCGTCTGGTGGGCGAACAGCAGCGGGAGGTCGCTCTGGATCAGCATGAACAGCGTCGTCTGCAACAGCACGCCGGTGAGCACGACGGCGGCGAACAGCCGCTTGCCGTAGAGGATGACCACGCGCTGCAACAGCTTCACCGCGCCGAACGTGACACCGCTCATCACCACCACGAGCAGCGCCCGCCGGTAGTCCTCCACGAGGGTCAGCGCCAGCCAGCCCGGCGTGATCATGCCGCCGGGCGAGAGGTTGGTGGCGAGGTAGCACCCCAGGGAGAACACCAGGCCGATGGCCAGGCCGAGGGTGGCCACCTCCGGCAGGAGGAGGGATCCGTTGCTCACGACTGCTCCGGGGTTCTGGGGATCGGGCGGTGGTGGGGGTGCCGGGACGCGCCGGGGGGCTCGTCGAAGAGGTTCCCGTGCGCGCCGCGGTCGTCGACCGGTGGTCGGGGGGCCTGGCGGGGGTCACCGGGGCGCAGCCCCTGGTGGGGCGCCACGCCGGGGAAGCGCTCGGTCCCGGGAGCGCGGCGCTGCCGCTCCGGAGCGGGGTGCGGGCGGTTGGGCACCGGTCGCGGGGACTCGGCCGGGGTGTTCTGCGCTTCCCGCGGCCGACGCGGGCCGACGCCGGGCGCCCGACCGCGAGCGGGCTCGGAGAACCGCTTAGCCCGCGGTAGCGCGCGACGCGCCGGGCCGGTC
>NZ_JBFAAX010000255.1:0-8132 GCF_040639995.1 Actinosynnema sp. NPDC023658
CACGTCGCGGAACGGCGAGGGGTGGTGGTGTCGTTCGCGGTCAGCGGTGCGCCGGTGGCCGTGCCGGCCGACGTTCGGCGCGAGTTGACCGGTCCGGTGGCGCAGGCGTTGTCAGCGGCGCGCGAGCGGGCGCGGGTGAGCCTGTTGCGCACCGAGGGCGACGTGCGGGTGGCGGTGGTGGCGGACGCGGGGGTCGCGGATGCGGGCGTCGGAATCGCCACCGGGAGCGAGGCACGCACCGGGAGCAAGGACGGGGTGGGAACCGGGAGCGGGCGGGTCGAGGTCGAATGCGGCACGCACGGGCGGCAGGCGCGGATGGAGGCCAGGTGGCGGACGAGCTGAGCGCGGTGGTGGTGGACGACCACCCGGCGGTGCGGGCCGGTGTCGCGCACTGGTTGTCCTCGGGCACGCCGCCGATCCGGGTCGTCGCGAGCGGTGAGGACGTGCGCGCGGCGTGGTTGGACGAGGGGGCGCGGGCCGACGTGGTGATCCTGGACCTGCACCTGGGTGGGCCGACGCCGGTGCTGGGTGATCTGCGCCGGTTGGTGGAGGCGGGGCGGCGGGTGGTCGTGTACTCGATGCGCGCCGACGACGACATCGCGTTGCAGTGCCTGGAGTTGGGCGCGTTGTGCTACCTGACCAAGGCGGAGGGCGCGGAGCACCTGGTGCGGGCGGCTCGTGCGGCGGCGGAGGGCAGGCCGTACACGCCGCCGTCGCTGGCGGGCGCGTTGGCGGGTGACCGGTCCGACCACCGGCCGGCGTTGTCGGCGCGGGAGGTGGAGGTGCTGGTGGAGTGGTTCCAGTCGGAGTCGAAGGAGTTCGTGGCGCAGCGGTTGGGCATCTCGTCGAGCACGGTGAACTCGCACCTGGAGCGGATCCGGGTGAAGTACGCCCTGATCGGTCGGGAGGCGCCGACGAAGGCCGCGCTGGTGGCGCGTGCGATCCAGGACGGCTTGATCGGCGTGGACGACCTGTAGCGAGCCCGAAGTGATCACGGCGCGTTGTCGTGCGGTCACGGTACGGTGGGAGGCACACCGCCTCCTTCACATCGCTGTGATCACCGGAGGTAGCCGTACATGAGGTCTCTGATACGCGTCGGCCACGTGCTGACGGCGGTCGCGATCGCCGCCGGGCTGGCGGTCGCCGCCCCGGCCGACGCGGCGCCGCACCGGGCGCCACGAGTGGACAACCCGTACCTGGGCGCCCGCGCCTACGTCAACCCGGAGTGGTCCGCACGGGCCGCCGCCGAACCGGGTGGCGCGGGGGTCGTCGGGCAGCCCACCGGCGTGTGGCTCGACCGCATCGCGTCGATCGAGGGCGCGAACGGTCGGATGGGGTTGCGCGCCCACTTGGACGAAGCCCTGCGCCAGGGCGCGAACCTGGTCCAGCTCGTGCTGTGGGACCTGCCCGGTCGCGACTGCGGTTGGCTGTCCACCAACGGCGAGCTGGCGTTCGGTGAGCTGCCGCGCTACAAGCGGGAGTTCGTCGACCCGATCGCCGCGGTGCTGGCCGACCCGGCGTACGCGCGGCTGCGGATCGTCGCGGTGGTGGAGCCGAACTCGTTGCCGTTCCTGGTCACGCACGTCGGTTCGCGCCCCGACGCGACCCTGGGCTGCGAGCAGGTCAGGGCGGCGGGTTCCTACACCGAGGGCATCGGGTACGCGCTGGCGAAGCTGGGCGCGATCCGCAACGTCTACAACTACCTCGACATCAGCCACCACGGCCACATCGGCTGGGACGAGGACCGGGGGCCGGTGCTGGCGCTGCTGGTGAAGGCGGCGACGTCGGGTGGCAGCACCCCGGCCCACGTGCACGGGCTGATCGCCAACACCCGGAACTACTCGGCGCTGCGGGAGGAGTTCATCGTCAAGACGGTGATCAGCGGGCAGCACATCCGGCAGAGCCGGTGGGTGGACTGGAACCCGTTCCTCGACGAGCTGTCCTACGTGGAGGCGTTCCGGGCCGAGGCGGTCGCGGCGGGCTTCCGGGCGGGCATCGGCGTGCTGGTCGACACCTCGCGCAACGGGTGGGGTGGGCCGAACCGGCCGACCGCGCCGGGGTGGGAGTCGACGGTGGACACCTACGTCGACACGAGTCGGATCGACCGCCGGTTGCGGATCGGCAACTGGTGCAACCAGACGGGCACGGGTCTGGGTGAACGCCCGGTGGCCGCGCCGGAGCCGGGCGTCGACGCGTACGTGTGGATGAAGCCGCCGGGCGAGTCGGACGGGGCGAGCACGCCGCTGCCGATCGGGGACGAGAACCACAACCGGATGTGCGACCCGGACTACACCGGTCGGCCGGACGCCTCGCCGGACCCGTCGGGGGCGTGGCGGAACGCGCCGCCGGCCGGTGAGTGGCACTCGGCGCAGTTCCAGGAGCTGCTGCGCAACGCCTACCCGCCGCTGAACTAGGTCTTTTGCGGATAATCCACCGTTGTCCGGGTAGCTAGACTGGGGCCATGTCCGCCATGGCCCCAGCTCGCACCGAGTCCGACCTGTCGTTCCTCCTGGACCACACCGGCCACGTGCTGCGCACCCGGATGGCGGCGGCGCTGGCGGAGATCGGCCTGACCGCGCGCATGCACTGCGTGCTGGTGCACGCCCTGGAGGAGGAGCGCACGCAGATCCAGTTGGCCGAGCTCGGTGACATGGACAAGACGACGATGGTCGTCACCGTGGACGCACTGGAGAAGGCGGGCCTGGCGGAGCGCCGGCCGTCCAGCACCGATCGGCGGGCCCGGATCATCGCGGTGACCGCGAAGGGCGCGGAGCTGGCGAAGCAGAGCCAGGCGATCGTGGACGGCGTGCACCGGGACGCGCTGGGCTCGCTGCCGGACAAGGACCGGGAGGCGCTGCTGCACGCCCTGAACCTGCTGGCCGCGGGCCACCTGGCGGCTCCGGTGGCGGCGCCGCAGACGGCTCGCCGGGCCCGGGAGAGCGCTCGGTAGGCCCGGCCGACCGGGTAGACCCGAAGAAGATTGTCTATTACGGAACTATCCGCTACGGTTCCTCCTGTCGCCATCCGAACAGGAGAACCCGATGTCGTCCCCGCTCGACACACCGCTCGAAGCACCGCTCGGAGCGCCCGGCGGTAACCGCTTGCCCGCGCTGGTCGTGCTGTCCGCCGCGATGCTGATGACCGTCCTGGACGGCAGCATCGTCACGGTCGCCATGCCCGCCATCCAGCGTGACCTGGGCTTCTCCCCCGCCGGCCTGAGCTGGACGGTCAACGCCTACCTGATCGCGTTCGGCGGCCTGCTGCTGCTGGCCGGGCGGCTCGGTGACCTGGTCGGCCGCAGGACGATGTTCCTGGTGGGCAACGCCGTGTTCACCGCCGCGTCGCTGCTGGCGGGCGCGGCCACCACGCCGGGCCTGCTCATCGCCGCCCGGTTCCTCCAGGGCGCGGGCAGCGCGCTGGCCTCCGCGGTCGTGCTCGGCATCCTGGTCACGCTGTTCACCGAGCCCGGCGAACGGGCCAAGGCGATCGGCGTGTTCAGCTTCACCGGCGCGGCGGGCGCGTCCCTCGGCCAGGTGCTGGGCGGCGTCCTCACCGACGCGCTGAGCTGGCACTGGATCTTCTTCATCAACCTGCCGATCGGCGTGGCCACCGTCCTGCTGGCGATCCGGGTGCTGCCGACCGACCGCGGCGCGGGCCTGGCGGCGGGCGCCGACGTGCTCGGCGCGGTGCTCGTGACCAGCGGTCTCATGCTCGGCATCTACACCGTGGTGAAGGTCGAGCAGTACGGCTGGACGGCGGCGCACACGCTCGGCCTCGGCGGTCTGTCGGTCGCGTTGCTGGCCGCGTTCGCGGTCCGCCAGGCGACCGCGCGGACGCCGTTGATGCCGCTGCGGATCCTGCGTTCGCGCAACGTGACCGGCGCGAACCTGGTGCAGGTGCTGACCCTGTCGGCCATGTTCGCGTTCCAGGTCATCGTCGCCCTGTTCATGCAGGAGGTGCTGGGGTACAGCGCGTTGGCCACTGGTCTGGCGATGCTCCCGGCGGCGGTCGCGATCGGCGGTGTGTCGCTGTTCGTCTCGGCCCGCCTGAACACCCGGTTCGGTGAGCGCGCGGTGCTGCTGGTCGGGTTGGCGCTGCTGCTGGCCGCGATGGTCAAGCTCGCCACCGTCCCCGTGGACGCCGACTACCTCACCGACCTGCTGCCGGTCATGCTGCTGGTCGCGGGCGGCGGGCTGGTGCTGCCCGCCCTGACCTCGCTGGGCATGTCGGACGCGAAGCCGGACGAGGCGGGCCTGGTGTCCGGGCTGTTCAACACGACCCAGCAGGTCGGCATGGCCGTGGGCGTGGCCGTGCTGTCCACGCTCGCCGCCGCCCGGACCGGGGACGACCTGGCGTCGGGCGCCGCCGGACCGGTCGCGCTCACCGCCGGGTACCACGTGGCCTTCACCGTCGCCGCGGCCCTGCTCGCCGCCGCGTTCGCGGTCACCCTGATCGTCCTGCGCAAGCGCGCCTCCGCCTGACCGACCCACGAGGAGATCGACATGACCGTCAACGCAGGCCCCGCGCCCCGCACCCTGACCGACGACGAGCTGGTGGCGCTGCTCGGCCGACAGCGGTTCGGCGTGCTGGCCACGGTGAAGCGCAGCGGCCACCCGCACCTGTCCACCGTGCTCTACCAGTGGGACGCGGGGGAACGGGTCATCCGCGTCTCGACCACGGCCGACCGGCTCAAGGCACGCCAGATCCGGGCCGACCCCCGCGTGGCCCTGCACGTGAGCGGGCCGGACGTGTGGTCGTTCGCCGCCGTGGAGGGTGACGCCGAGCTGGTGGAGGTCTCGCCCGAACCGGAGGACGGCAGCGACCGCGAGCCGGACCGGCGGCTGGTGATCACCATCCCCGCCACGCGCCTCTACGGCACGGCGCTGGACGTGCCGAAGGGGTAGCCGACCGCCCTGTGAGCAGCGGCACGCGGTGGGCGGTCGGGTGGTCTGGCCGCAGGCGGTAAAATCGTTTCAGTAGCTAAGCAACCAGTCGCGCGGTCACTGTCGACACGGGACGGCAGGATCAGGAGCGACGCATGACGGCGACCGCCGAGTCCACTGTGACCGGTCGGAGGGGCAGGGGCGGCGGTGCCGCCATGGGCGCGCTCGCGCTGGGCGGCTTCGCCATCGGGACGACCGAGTTCGCCACCATGGGCCTGCTGCCGCAGATGGCGTCCACGTTCGGCATCTCCATCCCCACCGCGGGCCACGCGATCAGCCTCTACGCGCTCGGCGTCGTGGTCGGCGCACCGCTCATCGCCGGGCTGGCCGCGAAGCTGCCGCGCAAGGGCCTGCTGATCGGCCTCACGCTCGCGCTCGCGCTCGGCAACGGCCTGTCCGCCGTCGCGCCGAACACCGACCTGCTCATTAAAGCCCGGTTCGTGGCCGGTCTGCCGCACGGCGCGTTCTTCGGCATCGCCGCCGTCGTCGCCACCACGCTCGTGCCGCCGGAGCGCCGGGGCACGGCGGTCGCCCGGATCATGGTCGGCCTGACCGTGGCCAACCTGGTGGGCGTGCCCGTCGCCACCGCCGCCGGTCAGCAGATCGGGTGGCGCGTCGCCTACCTCGCGGTGACCGTGATCGCGCTCGTGACGGCGTTGGCGGTGGCCCGGTGGCTGCCCCGCATCCCGGCCGCCGAGGGCGCGAGCGTCGGCGCCGAGCTGAGCGCGTTCCGCCGGCCGCAGGTGTGGTTCGCGCTGGTCACGGGCATGGTCGGGTTCGGCGGCATGTTCGCCGTCTACTCCTACATCTCCCCCATCACCACCGAGGTCACGGCCCTGTCCGCGTCCGCCGTGCCGTGGGTGCTCGCGGTGTTCGGGCTCGGCATGACGATCGGCGCCACCGTCGGCGGCCGGTTCGTCGACCGCTCGGTCATGGGCACCGTGTTCGGCGGGCTGGTCGCGGTGACGGCCGTGCTGGTCGTGTTCGCGCTGACCGCCACCTCGCCGGTGATGGCGTTCGCCACCGTGTTCCTGCTGGGGCTGGTGTCGCAGGTCCTGGCGTCGGCGTTGCAGGTCAGGCTGATGGACGCCTCGCCGGACGCGCCGTCGCTGGCGTCGTCGTCCAACCACTCGGCGTTGAACATCGCCAACGGCGCCGGCGCGTGGCTGGGCGGCCTGGCGATCGGCGCGGGCTGGGGCTACACGTCCACCGCGTGGGTCGGCGTGGCGCTGAGCCTGGCGGGGTTGGCGGTGGCCGGCCTGTCGGTCGTGGTCGACCACCGCCGCACGTCCGCCTAGAGCACCTCCCGCAGCCTGGCGGCGAAGCGGGTCGGGTCGTCGACGAACCCGATGTGGCCGCCGGGGAACCTGGTCGGCTCGACGCCCAGCCGCTCGGCCAGCGCCTCCGACGTGCGCTCGCACAGCTCGCCGCCCGAGTCCTCACCGATGCCGACCACGATCCGGGTCGACGTCGAGCGCAGCACGTCGAAGTCCGGCATCCACCGCACGGTGGGCCGGAGCATGTGCTCGTACTGGTAGCGCTCGTCGGCCAGGTCCTGGGGGCTGCGCTCGCCGCCGAACATGTGCGCGACGACCTCGTCGGGCAGGTCGATGTCCGCGATGGCCATGAACTGCCGCCACGCGCCCAGCGGGTCGCCGGAGCGGTAGGTGGCGATCATCTCGTCCGTGCGCCGGAGCAGGTCGTCGGCGTCCTCCACCAGCCGGTCCAGGGGCGGCTCGTGCGGGATCACCGTGCTGACGAGGTCCGGGCGTGCCTGCGCGAGCGCCAGCGCGGTGACCGCGCCGCCGCTGGAGCCCAGGACGGTCGCCGGGCCCGCGTCGAGGTGGGTGATGAGCCGGGCGACGTCGTCGGCGCGCAGTTCCGGCGTGGCGTCGCGGTCCGGGTCGTCGACCCGGCTCCGGTTGATGCCGCGCGGGTCGGTGGTGAGCACGGTGTGGTCGACGGCGAGCAGGTCGGCCAGCGGCTCGAACGCCCTGGCGTCCATCGGCGCGGCCACCAGCACGACCAGCGGTCCCTCACCGCGCACCTCGTAGTGCAGCAGCGCGTCGGGCACGCGCAGGGTGTCGGTGTGCGTCATGGCGGATCCTCCGTGTCTGATGTGGTCAGTCGCCTGTGGTGACTCCCCCGGTGAGGCAGAATCGTCGGTCGTGAGCGAAGTTTTCCCGGCCGGCGTCGCGGAGCGCGACCTGAGCCTGGCGCGCGAGGGCGATCTGAGCCTGGCGCGCGCGGGCGACGGTGACGCCTTCAGCCGCCTGGTCGAACCGCTGCGCCGGGAGCTGCACGCCCACTGCTACCGCATGCTCGGCTCCACCCACGACGCCGACGACGCCCTCCAGGACGCGCTGCTGCGGGCGTGGCGCGGGCTGGGCGGCTTCGAGGGCCGCGGCTCGCTGCGCTCGTGGCTGTACGCGGTGGCCACGCGCACGTGCCTGGACGCGGTGGAGAGCCGGGGGCGGAGGGCCCTGCCGGTGGACCTGGGTCCGTCCAGCGAACGGGTCGTGCTCGCGGACGCGCCGCTGACCGACGTGGCGTGGCTCGGGCCGTACCCGGACGCGGACCTGGGCGACGGCGGGCCGGACGGGCGCTACGCGCGGCGGGAGGCCGTCGAGCTGGCCTTCGTGGCCGCGCTCCAGCACCTGCCGGGCAACCAGCGGGCGGCGTTGCTGCTGTTCGAGGTGCTGGGGTTCTCGGCGGCCGAGATCGCCACCATGATGAGCACCTCAACCACGTCGGTGAACTCGGCGCTGGCGCGGGCCCGCCGGGTCGTCGCGGAGAAGGTGCCCCCGCGCACGCAGCAGCAGGCGGTGCGCCTGATCGGTGATGCGCGGGTGCGGCGGGTCGTGGCCGACTTCTCCGGCGCGTTGGAACGCGGCGACGCCGACGCCCTGGTCGCGCTGCTGACCGAGGACGTCACCTGGTCGATGCCGCCGCTGCCGCACTGGTACCGCGGGATCGACGCGGTGGCCGACTTCGTCGTGCGGGTGCCGATCACCGGCTGCGCGTCGTGGCGGCACCTGCCCGTCGGCGCGAACGGGCAGCCTGCGGTCGCCTGCTACCTGTGGGACGACGGCGTGGGCGCGCACGCGGCGTGGGCGATCAACGTGCTGACCCTGCGCGACGGGCTGGTCCGCTACGTCACGTCGTTCGTCGGCGCGGCCCACTTCCCGG
>NZ_JBFAAX010000256.1:0-8097 GCF_040639995.1 Actinosynnema sp. NPDC023658
GGCGCCGGTCCCCTGCGGATCCGGCGCCGCTCGCGTGCGCGGGCCGCTCGACGCGCGCGGGTCAGGCGTCGGCCAGGATCGGTTGGGCCACGGCGAAGGCGCGGTTGGCGGCCGGGACGCCCGCGTACACGCCCACCTGCAGCAGCACTTCCTTGATCTCGTCGGCCGTCACGCCGTTGCGCAGCGCGGCGCGCACGTGCATCGCCAACTCATGCTCGTGCCCGAGCGCCGCGAGCATCGCCAGCGTGATGCACGACCGGACGCGCCGGTCCAGCCCCGGCCTGGACCACACCTCGCCCCACGCGTACCGGGTGATGAAGTCCTGGAAGTCGGCGGTGAACGCGTCGGTGCGCGCGACCGCCCGGTCCACGTGCTCGTCACCGAGCACCTCGCGGCGCACCCGCGAGCCCTCGTCGAACCCGCTCACAGGTGCGCCTCCACGATCGCCGTGACCTCGTCGGACGCCTCCACGTTCGCCAGGTGCGCCGCCTGCACGACGTGGAACGACGCGCCGGGGACGGTGTCCGCGATGAAGCGCCCGCACTCGACCGGCGTGGCCTCGTCGTCCGCGCCCGAGATGACCACCGTGGGCGCCTCGATCGCGGGCAGCACGGACCGCAGGTCCATCGCCGCCAACGCCTCGCAGCACGCGGCGTAGCCCTCGTCGTCCACTTCGGACAGAGCGGTCTCGAACGCGGCCACCACGTCGGGCGACCGCTCCCGGAACGCCGGGGTGAACCAGCGGCCGATCGCGACCGGCACGATGGCGCCGATGCCGGACGCCCGCACGGTGGCGGCCCGGTCCTCCCACGGCCGCGCGGCCGGGAACCCGGCCGTGGTGCAGCACAGCACCAGCCGCTCGATGCGCTCCGGCGCGTGCCCGGCCAGCCACATGCCGACCATGCCGCCCATCGACACCCCGCAGTAGGACACCCGGGCGATGCCCAGCGCGTCCAGCAGCTCCAGCACGTCGTCGGCCAGGTCGTCGATGCGGTACGGGCCGGGCGGCGCGGCGCTGCCGCCGTGACCCCGGTGGTCGTAGCGCAGCACCCGGAACCGCCGGCGCAGCGCGGGCAACTGCCGGTCCCACAGGCCGGTCGTGGTGCCGAGCGAGTTGCCCAGGACGACGACCGGCGCGTCCGGCGGTCCGCTCAACTCGTAGTACGGCTTCACGGTCTGTCCCTCCCCCGGTGCGCCGCGAGGGCGCGGTCCACGAACGCACCCGCACCGCCGGTGTACCCGGCCGGGTCGAGCGCGTCGTCGATCTCCTTCTCCGACAAGCCGATCCGCAGGTCGGCCAGCAGCGCTTCGCGCAGCGACCGGCCCGCCGCCACCGCGGTCCGGCACACCTCCGCGACCAGGTCGTGCGCCTCGGACCGGCCGATGCGGTCGGCCAGTCGCACGGCCACGTTCTCGGCCATCAGCAGCCCGCCGGTCAGGTCGAGGTTGTGGCGCATCCGCTCCGCGTCGACCCGCAGCCGCCCCAGCAGCTCACGGGTGCCGCGCACCGCGCCGCCGACCAGCCGCAGCAGCTCGGTGACGGTCTGCCACTCGCTGTGCCACGCGCCGGCCGCGCGTTCGTGCTCCTGCGCCATCGTCGACAGCACCGTGGCCACCAGCCCCGGCACCCGGCGGGTGCACGCGGTCACCAGCACGGCGCGCACCGGGTTGTGCTTGTGCGGCATGGCCGACGACGTACCGCCGTCGCCCTCGCTCACCTCGGCCACCTCGGTCTGCGCGAGCAGCGCCACGTCCTGCGCGATCTTGGCCAGCACGCCGGACGCCTCGCCCAGCGCGCACGCGAGCTCCGCCACCCTGGTCCGGTTGGTGTGCCACGGGATCAGCGGCGCGGCCAGGCCCAGCTCGGCTGCCAGCTGCGCGGTGAGGTCGCCGCCCGGGTCGGGCACGGCGGCCGTCGTGCCCACCGCGCCGCCGAACTGGACGGCCAGCCGCCGCGTGCGCACGCTGGTCAGCGCGGCGGCGGCCTCGTCCACCGCGACGAGCCAGCCGGCGCACTTGAGCCCGAACGTGGTGGGCAGCGCGTGCTGGGTCAGGGTGCGGCCGGTGATCAGCGTGTCGCGGTGCCGTTCAGCGAGCCGCGCGCACTCGGCGGCGACACCGCGCAACCCGGCCAGCACCGGCCCCAACGCGCGGTGGGCGACCAGCGACAGCGCGGTGTCGAGCACGTCCTGGCTGGTGGCCCCGTTGTGCACGGCCGCGCGGCCCTCGGCGGTGACGTGCGCGCCGATCGCGCGGACCAGCGGCACCACCGGCGTGCCGGAGGTGAGGGCTCCTTCACCGATCACGACCGGGTCGTAGTGCCCGACGTCGATGGCGGTGACCACCATCCGGGCCGCCTCCTCGGTCACGATGCCCGCCCTGGCCTGCACGATCGCCAGGGCGCGCTCGAAGTCGAGCATCGCTCGCAGCCAGGCCTGGTCGCAGGTCTCGGCCTCGACGTCCGGGTCGGTGAACAGCGTGCCCCACAACGAGCGCGTCCCGGTGGCCCGGGAGACGTGCTCAGAGGTCGAAGAAGACGGTTTCATGCTCTCCTTGCAGGTGGATGTCGAAGCGGTAGCCGGGAGGGGTCGTCGCGGTCGGGTCGGTCGCGGCGACCAGGGTGGCCCGCCGGGCGGGGTCGTCGATCGAGGTGAGGACCGGGTCCACGTCGTTGGCCTCCTCGTCCGGGAAGTAGATGCGGGTGACCAGCCGCACCAGCATGCCCCGGCAGAACACCGACACGTCGAGGTGCGGTGCCTCCCGACCGCCCCCGGCCACGGGTAGCGGACCGGGTTTGACGGTCAGCACCGAGTACCGCCCGTCCGGGTCGGTGGCGCTGCGGCCGAAGCCCCGGAAATTCTCCCAGCGGACGCGACCGCGCGGATCGTCGGGGTGGTCGAACCGGCCGTCGGGGTCGGCCTGCCAGGTCTCGACCACGGCGTCCGGCACCGGCAGGCCAGCGCCGTCGAACACCGTGCCGCCGACCCGGATCGCGCCGGGCGTGCCCTCGGGCACCACGAACGGCCCGTCCTCCCACACCAGGCCGAACGAGAAGAACGGGCCGACGGTCTGCGACGGGGTGGTCCGGAGCTCACTCATCGTCGTCCTCCTCTTCCAGCGGCGTCGGGTTCTTGCCCCGCAGCACGATGTCCCACCGGTAGCCCAACGCCCACTCGGGCACGCTGGTGGCCAGGTCGAACCGGGCCACCATCGCCTCGCGGGCCTTCGGGTCGCGCACCGAGTTGAAGATCGGGTCCTGGGCGAACAGCGGGTCGCCCGGGAAGTACATCTGGGTGATCAGCCGCTGGGTGAAGGCGGTCCCGAACAGCGAGAAGTGGATGTGCGCGGGACGCCAGGCGTTGTCGTGGTTGCGCCACGGGTACGCGCCGGGCTGGATCGTGGTGAACGAGTAGCGGCCCTCGGCGTCGGTGACGGTCCGCCCGACGCCGGTGAAGTTCGGGTCGAGCGGCGCGGGGTGGCGGTCCGCGTCGTGCCGGTACCGCCCGCCCGCGTTGGCCTGCCACACCTCCAGCAGGGTGCCGGCGACCGGCCGCCCGTCGCCGTCCAGCACGCGGCCGGAGACGATGATCCGCTGGCCCTGCGGCTCGCCGCCGTGGCCGAGGGTGAGGTCGTTGTCCTGCGGTCCTACGCGGTCCTCACCGAGCAGCGGTCCGGTGATCTCGGTCAACCGCTGCGGCAGCAGCACGAACGGGCGCCGCGGCGCGCGGGCGACGTTGGACCGGTACTCGGGGAACTGCACGGGCGGGTGCGACGACGTGTCCGGCCGGTAGGTGTGCGGCCCGTCGGTGCCCGGCCCGTCGGTGTGTGGGAGAGAGGTCGGCACCGCGTTCTCCTGTTCGTCGTGCCGAGGGGTGGTCTAGCGGGTGAGGCCGTGCAGCACGGCCAGTTCGCGCTCGGTCGGCGGTTCGCCGCGGGTCAGCTCGTCCGCGACGCGCAGGTCCCACCCGGTGCGCTGGCGCGCGGTCTCCAGGTCGACGCCGGGGTGCAGCGAGGTGAGCACCAGCTCGCGCGTGCGCGGATCGGGCCGCAGCACGCCCAGGTCGGTGATCACCAGCTGCGGCCCGGCGCCGGTCAGGCCCAACGCCTCCCGCCCGCCCGGCCCGGAGCCGAAGCCGAACGAGGTGACGAAGTCGACCCGCTCCACGAACGACCGACTGGTCTGGCGCACGACCACGACGACCTCGCGGCACGACGCGGCGATCTCGGGCGCACCGCCCGCACCGGGCAGCCGCACGTCGGGGTCGCGGTAGTCGCCGCCGATCACGGTGGTGTTGATGTTGCCGAACCGGTCGAGCTGGGCCGCGCCGAGGAAGCCGACGTCGATCCGGCCGGGTTGCAGCCAGTAGTTGAAGATCTCCGGCACGCTCACCACGCTGACCGCGGTGTCGGCCAGCACGCCGTCACCGATCGACAGCGGCAGCCGGTCCGGTTTCGCGCCGATCGTGCCGGACTCGTAGACCAGCACGAGGTCGGGCGCGTGCGTGCGGCGGGCCAGGTTGGCCGCGGTGCTGGGCAGCCCGATGCCGACGAAGCACACCGCGCCGTCGCGCAACGCCCGCGCGGCGGCGACCGTCATCATCTCGTCGGAGGTGTAGGGGGTGCGGTCCGCGGTCACGCGACGCTCTCCAACCACTGCGCGAACTCGTCGCGGTCCCGGCTGATCCGGTCCCACGCGACGTAGAAGTCGTTGTCCCGCACGGAGTAGTCGTGCGCGTAGGACGGGTGCGCCCCGCCCGGCACCTCCGCGACGTAGTCCACCACCCAGGACGGCAGCACTACCGCGCCCGGTCGCGGGTCCAGCTCGTCCACGACCTCCTCGACGGTGACCAGCGAGCGGGTCGCGGCCAGCACCGCCTCCTTCTGCACGCCCGTGATGCCCCACAGCTGCACGTTGCCGTGCCGGTCGGCGCGCTGGGCGTGCACGACGGCGGCGTCCAGCCGCAGCGCGGCGACGGCGGTGAGCACCTCGCCGGTGAACGGGCACGTCACCTGGGCGATGTTGGCGGTCTGAGCGGGCAGGTCGGTGCCGGTGTAGCCGCGCAGCACGACGAACGGCAGCCCGGAGGCCGCGGCGACGTACCGGTTGGCCATGCCCGCGTGGCTGTGCTCCTCCAGCTCCAGCGGGCGCGGCCAGCCGTTCTGCACCGCGTCGCGGAACCGGTGCAGCGAGCCGACACCGGGGTTGCCGCCCCACGAGAACACCAGCTTGCGGGCGCAACCCGCGCCGATGAGCTGGTCGTACAGCACGTCGGGCGTCATCCGGACCAGGGTCAGGTCCCGCCTGCCCTGCCGGATCACCTCATGCCCCGCGGCGAACGGGATCAGGTGCGTGAACCCCTCGAACGCCACGGTGTCGCCGTCGTGCACCACGTGCGCGACGGCCTCCGCGAGGGGCGCGATGGTGGCCACTCCGACCTCCCGTTGTGCCTGGCCGGAACCGGCGATCCCGTGCGGCGAACGCTATTGACGGCGTTCGCCGCGGGTCAACGGGATCTTCCACTCACCGGAAGTCCGCGACCCCTACCTTCTGAACCGGACGGGCCCGCCGGCCGAACTGCTCGGTGTCAGCACGCTCGCGCACCGAAGGGATTCCCAATGAAGTTGTCAAGCGGCGAAGGTGACGGGCCATGAACTAGTCAGGCCGCTGTGGCTGCGGGTTGGGACCTGCCGGCCTGGAAAGTGCGGTTGTCGCGGATGAGGGCCCACAGGACGTTCAGGCGTCGGCGTGCCAGGGCGAGTATTGCCTGCTTGTGTGCCTTGCCTTCACGTCGTTTCCGCTCGTAGAAGGCTCGGGATGTCGGGCAGGAGCGGATGGAGGCCTGCGCGGACAGGTAGAACATGCGCAACAGGCGGCGGTTGTAGCGGCGTGGTCTGCGCAGATTGCCGCTGATCCGGCCGGAATCGTGGGGCACCGGGGCCAGGCCGGCGACGCCGGCGAGCCGGTCGGCGCTGCCGAACACGGTCATGTCGCCACCGGTCAGGGCGAGGAACTCGGCGCCGAGCAGGGGACCGACGCCGGGCATGCTCAGCACGGCCGCGGCGTGCCGGTGCCGACGGAACCGATCCTCGATGAGCGCGTCGGTCTCGGTGATCTCCTCATCCAGGACCATCACCGCCTTGGCCAGCCGGGCCACCACGGCCGCGGCCGTCGTCTCACCGGGAACGGTGATGGCCTGGGCCTGGGCCGCGGTGATCGCGGTGGCGGCGACCAGCGCGCTGTTGCGGACCTTCCGGGCACGCAACCAGGCGGCGAGTCGCTCCCGGCCGCACTCGCGCAGCGCCGCGGGGGTCCGGTAGCCGGTCAGCAGGACCAGTGCGGCCTTGGACCTGCTGTAGTCGAAGGCCCGTTCCAGGGCGGGGAAGTACTCCAGGAGCTGGGCACGCAGCCGGTTGATCGCGCGGGTGCGATCGGCGGCCAGGTCGTAGCGGCGGGCGGTGAGGATCCGCAGCTCGACCGCGATCTCGTCACCGGCGGTCATCGGGTGCAGGTCGCGGCGCATGCGGGCCTGGTCGGCGATGACGAAGGCGTCCTTGGCGTCGCTCTTGCCCTCCCCGCGATAGGTGCCCGACGCGTGGTGGACGGTGCGGCCAGGGATGTAGAGCAGTCTCTGGCCCTGATCGACCAACAGGGCGATCAGCAGCGCGCCGCCACCGGCGTTGAGGTCGATCGCCCACAACACGTCCGGCGCCAGCGCCCGCACGTCACCGATCAGCTCCAGCAGGTCGGCTTCGTTGTTGGCCACTCGCCGCGACAGCAGCTTCCTTCCATCGGCGTCGATCACCACGCAGTGGTGATGGGCCTTGCCCGCGTCCACACCGGCACACAACCCGGGCACGGTCACCTCCCGTCATCGCCCATGAGAAACCCGGCAGACGACCTCGCCGTCACGTCCTTATGCAGCGATCGTTCGCTCATCCCAATCAGCGGTCGAGTCGTCGCGGGACCTCGGGCGGCCAATCCCTTCAAGCCACACCACCAGCGCCGAGCATGAAGCCACACCCGAGGCCCCCCAGGCCCTCCCGATCTTACGAATGACCAGAACAGACCCAACCAAGAAGATAAGGATCGAGCATGTCCACACCGCTCACCAGCCGCCGCGCCGGCAGGGTGGTCGCCGCGTTGGCCGCGGTCGGCGCCACGGCCCTGGCCACCGGCCTGCTCGGCGCGTCCGGTGCGGGCGCGTCGAGCCACCGCGAAGCGCCGCTGATCGCGGGCGACCCGGCGGTCGACAACACCGACGTCTACGCGTTCGTCAGCCCCGACCACCACGACACGGTGACGCTGATCGCGAACTTCTCCCCGTTCCAGGAGCCGAACGGCGGCCCGAACTTCTTCCCGTGGGCGACCGACGCGCGGTACGACCTCAACGTCGACAACGACGGCGACGCCCGCGCCGACCTCACCTTCCGGTTCACGTTCCAGAACGACGACCGGCGCGGGAAGTGTCGGTGCCGCTCGTGACCACGCCGTGCGTGGGCAAGCGCTGTTGCCGGACACGGCCGACGTGTACGGGGTGCCGGCGGACGCCTTGACGCAGCTCGGGATGCCCGCCGAGGCCACCGCCGCGGTGCAGCGGATGCTCGACCTGGAGCCGGGCGTCCCGTCGTTCACGCGGGCGGCCTACGACCTGGAGCAGCGCGGGGACGTGACGGGCGCGCGGGAGGCGTTGGAGGGGGCGCTGGAAGCGGCGTGGTCGCCGTCGGACGTGGTGTTCTGCCGGTACCGCCTGGGCGAGTTGGCGTTCGACAACGGCGACCCGGACGAGGCCCTGTCGCAGTACGCGCAGGGGTTGGCGGTCGACCCGCGCGACGTGATGATGTTGCAGGGCAAGGCGAAGGTGTCGTTCGCGCGCGGCTCGTGTGGACGAGTCGCTGCGGGTGGGTCGGAGCTGGTGCGGCGCACGCCGTTGCCGCAGCTGGCGCACGAGTACGCGAACTTGCTGCGCACGGCGGGACGTGACCCGGCTGCGCAGTTCGCCGTGCTGGAACGGCAGTTCGCGCCGGCGCCCGACGACCTGGCCGCGTCCGCCGCGGCGGCGGCCCGGGGTGACGCGGGGGCGGGGTTTCGGGATAGGG
>NZ_JBFAAX010000257.1:0-8096 GCF_040639995.1 Actinosynnema sp. NPDC023658
CGTCGCCGAGCGCAGGAGGGTGCCCGCGTCGATCGCGACCAGCGACGTGCAGATCCGCTCGATCTCACCGAGCAGGTGGGAGCAGACCACCACCGAGATGCCGAACTCGGTGCCGATGCGGTGCACCAGGTCGAGCATCGCCCGCCTGCCCGCCGGGTCCAGTCCGTTGGTGGGCTCGTCGAGCAGCAGCAGTTCGGGGTCGTGGACCAGCGCCTGGGCGAGCTTGACCCGCTGCTTCATGCCGGTGGAGTAGCCGCCGATCCGGCGGTAGCGCTCCTCGTAGAGCCCCACGTGCCGCAACGTCTCCGACGCCCGCTCCCGTGCCGCCGCGGCGGGCAGGCCGCTGACCCGTGCCATGTGGGTGACGAACTCGGCGGCGATCATGTCCGGCGGCAGGCAGTCGTGCTCGGGCATGTAGCCGACCTTCGCCCGGACCTGCTGCCCGTCGGAGATCGGGTCGAGTCCGAGCACGCGGATCCGCCCGCTGGTGGGCGTGAGGAGACCCAGCGCGAGCTTGATCAGCGTGGTCTTCCCCGCGCCGTTGACCCCGACCAAGCCAACGACACCCGCCTCGATGTCCAACGTCAGGTCCGCCAGAGCGGTCACCTTGCCGTCGTAGCGCATTCCCAGCGCGGTGGTCTCGATGAGTGGCACACGAGGACCCTAGGGCCGCTCGTCCACCCACCGCATCCGGCCGCCCCCTGAGTCCGGCGGCTCCCCGACCCCTAAGGGTCGACGGCGCGACGCGGCGGGCGCCTGGGCGCTGACCGGACGTGCATCAGCCCCAGGGAGTCGTGGCCTGGAGCACCGCCTCGGTCAGCGCCGCCGTGCGCAACCGCGTCACTTCCCGGTACTCGGGGTCAGCGACCATGCGGCTGAACGCCGCCCGGTCCGGGTAGCGGACGACGACCACCGCGTCCCAGCTCTGCCCGTCCTCGGCGACCAGCGCGGTGGAGCCGGTCCCCGCGTAGAGCACCTCACCGCCGTAGCGCGGCAGGAACGTCTCGTTCAGGTGCCGCGCGTACTCTCGATAGGACTCGACACCGTCCTCCGCGAAGCGCAACAGGTTCAGCATCACCACCGGCCCGCCCGGGTCCTCTGCGAGCAGTCGCTTCAAGTCCGCACCGCGGGGATCAACAGCCATGCCCCCAGCATGCCTTCCTCCCCGCACGTCCGCATCGGTGGATCCGCCCGCACCTCAAGCCGCCCGGGTCTGCACAGGCGGTGGCGTGGACGAGCGGCCGCTACGGAGGGCGGACGACCCAGCCGTCCGCCCTCCGTCCCGTTGTCGGAGCCGTCCTCAGTTGGTCGGCGTGCTCCACGTCTGGTTCGGGCCACCCACGCAGTCCCACACCTGCAACCGCCGACCGTTGGTCGTGTCGCCGGCTGCCAGGTCCAGGCAGCGCTTGGACCACGCGTTCTGGTACTGGTTCGCGCCGACGCGGATCCAGCGCTGGTTGTCACCGCCCCAGCACGCGTACGTCTTGAGCTGCGCGCCGTTGCCGATGGCCTCGCCGGGCTGGTCGAGGCACTCGTTGCCGATCCGGATCTTCCCGGCGGCGGTGAACGTCCAGCGCTGGTTGGTGCCGTTCAAGCAGTCCCAGACCTGCACGGCGGCTGTGGCCCCGTCGCGGTCGACGCACTTGTTGGTCCCGTTCCACTTGATCATGCCGACGCCCTGGTCCGGTCCGCCGGGCGCGTTCGCCCACGCCTTGCCCAAGCGTCGGAAGGTCAGGGACTCGACGCGGACCGTGCCGTTGTTGGCGTAGGTGCGGATGCCCAGGCTGCCGCTGGAGGAGTTGAAGTCGACGTTGTCGGTGACGGAGATCCTGCCGTCGTTGCCGAAGGTCTCCAACTGGCCTCGGTCGACGAGGACGCGCAGCTTCACCCGGTTGCCGACCGGCGGCATGGGTGCGTCCGCGAGGGTCTGCCGGACGCGGTCGTAGCCGATCGCGGCGTCACGCGTGCCGTCGGCGCGGCGGTGCAGCTCGAAGCCGAAGTCGGTGGCCGTGGCACCGGTCAGGTCGTAGGTCGCCTCGATCTCGTAGGTGTCGGCGGTGATGCCGTTGAACGGGTTCGTCGCCAGGTCGTTGGAGATCGTCAGGTTGCTCCAGGTCTGCGCGGCCTGCCGGACGGTGGAGATCTCGCTGACCGGGTTGCGGGTGACCCGGAGGCCCTCGGGGAACGTCTTGAGCGCGAGCTGCGCGGGGAACGACGCGTTGCCGGTCCAGGTCGAGCCCCTGTTGCCCGGCTGCCAGAACATCTGGACCACCCGGTTGGTGGGCGTGTTCGTGAAGGTGAGGCCGGCGTAGGCCGTCCCGTCGAACGCGGTGCGACCCACGTCCAGGCGTTGCGGTCGTGACCAGCCGGCGTCCGGCACGAAGACACCGGCGCTGCTGAGCGTGCCGACGACGTACTCGCCACTGGCATCCTGCATGACCCACTTCGGGTTCGCGGTGTTGCCGTCGACGGGGAGCTGGTAGAGGTCGGGGCACTCGAACAGCCAGTCGGCGCGGAACTCGCCGCGGTAGGTCCAGCTCAGCAGGTTCGTGGAGCTGTAGAACTTCGCGGTGTTGCCGCCGTCGTTGCCCCAGAACACCATGCCCCAGCGGTTGCGCGCGGCGTCCCAGAACACCTTCGGGTCGCGCGACTCGAACGGCGTCGAGATCACCTTGGCGCCGCCGTTGTACATGCGGAACGTCCGCGCGCCGTCGGTGCTGTAGGCGATGGACACGCCGTTGGTGTTGGTGAACAGCAGGATCGGTGCGTCGGCACCGGTCTTGAGGCCGGTGACGTTGTTGGTGTCGACCCAGCCGCCGCCGGAGAACAGGGTGGCGTTGTGTGTGCCCGGTTCCAGCGCGATCGGCTTCTGGGTCCAGTGCACCAAATCCGTGCTGGTCGCGTGGCCCCAGTGCATCGTGTCCCAGTTCAGGCTGTGCGGGTTGTGCTGGTAGAACAGGTGGTAGACGCCGTTGTAGTACAGCGGCGCGTTCACGTCGTTCATCCAGCCGCCCTGCGAGCTGAAGTGGAACTGGCCGCGGAACGGCTCGTTGTAGTCGGTCGCGTCGTAGGGGTACTCCGGGTAGGACGCCGCCTGTGCCGCGGGGGCGACGATCGCCGTGACGGCGAACAGGGCGACCACCGCCGACAGGACGGTGGTGCGGCGTCGGAGCGGTCGCGTGGAGGTGGATCTGCGCATGCCGGCCTCTTCACGTCTGCGGGAAGGGAGTTTGCTTCGGCGGGACGGGGACTCGTCCGGGCGGGGTGTGGCTCGCCGCGGCCCGGCATCAAGACGCGTGTCGGTCGTCCTGAAGTCTTTGCGGTGCACCGAGGTTGCGTGGGAGCAGTTCGTCGAACCAGGGGGAGTCCGCGCCGGGGCGGGTGCAGGTGATGGCCGCGACGCGTTGTGCGTAGGCGAGGACGTCGGTGAGCTCGGTGTGGGTGATGGTGGTCAGGTTGGTCCGGGTGAGCAGGTCGTTGCGGTCGAAGGCGGCCAGGAGGCCGGCCATGAACGCGTCTCCCGCGCCGACCGTGTCGACGATGTCGACGGGCAGGCCGGGGAGCTCGATGTGCCCGGTGGGTCCGGAGGCGAACACGCCCTCGGCCCCGCGGGTGACGATCACGAGAGCGGGCCCCTGCTCGTGCCACTCGGGCACGACGTCCGCGAGGGTGCGGTCGGGGGCGATCCACCGCAGGTCGTCGGCGCTGACCTTGACGACGTCCGTCATGCCGAGCCAGCGCCGCAGCCGCGCGCGCACGGCGGCGTGGTCGTCGATGAGCACCGGGCGGATGTTGGGATCGAGGGTGACGACGCGGTGCGGGTGTTCACGGGACAGCAGGGTCTCGAACGCGGCGGCCATCGGTTCGACCGCGAGGGCGAAGGAGCCGCCCACGTGCAGCGCCGCGTCGGGCGGGAGGGTGGCCGGCAGGTCGGTGACCTGCCAGCCGCCGTCGGCGCAGCCGTCGACGTAGAACGAGTAGTCGGCCGCGCCGTCCCGGTCGACGTCCACCACGGCGAGCGTGGTCGGCGCGGTCGACCGGATGACGTGGCGGAGGTCGACGTTGGAGGTCTCCAGGTGGTCGCGCAGCAGGGCGCCGAGGCGGTCGTCGGCCAGGCGTGCCAGCAGCGCGGTCTGCGTGCCGAGCCGACCGAGGCCGACGGCGGTGTTGGCCGGGCTGCCGCCGGGTAGCGGCCGGTAGCCGCCGACGCGGTCCGGCACGAGGTCGACGAGCGCCTCACCGGCAACGATGATCATGTCGTGTCCCTTGTCGGAGGAGCGGTGGTGGAACCGGGAAAGACGACGCCACCACCGGGAGCTGCCAGCGTCGGCAGGAGCCCGTACGGCCTACCTCCTCTACGTCAACGTTGACGTAACGGGCCTCCGGGCACGATG
The DNA here is from genome assembly GCF_040639995.1 of Actinosynnema sp. NPDC023658. NCBI lineage: Bacteria > Bacillati > Actinomycetota > Actinomycetes > Pseudonocardiales > Pseudonocardiaceae > Actinosynnema > Actinosynnema sp. NPDC023658. The sequence continues at coordinate 4,395 of NZ_JBFAAX010000257.1, forward strand.
AGGCTTCGATGCGGGTGGCGCTACTCAGGCAGCACAGGGTGACGGCCGCGCTTCCGGTCCCGTGAGGACACTTCGCGGAAGTCGGTCTTTCGTTAAGTCATCGTTGACGCTAGCCGCGTGGTCCAAGTCACGACAAGCCGCCGTTATGCAAGCGTTACCCGCGACGAGACAACACGACCGACTGAGCACTGTCTTCTATCAACACTGAAGTAATCATGACGACTTCAGGGAAGAGGCCTCCGCACCGACTGGCTAGCGTGACGATCATGCTGATCCGTGACTTCACCGCAGAGGACTGGCCCCGCGTCTGGCCCATCGTGCGCGATGTGGTCCGCGCGCGGGAGACCTTCACCTACGACCCCGACATGACCCCGGAGCAGGGGCGCGACACCTGGGTCGTGGGCCCGTCGGGGCGGACCGTGGTCGCCGTCGAGGGGGAACGCGTGCTGGGCACGGCCCACATGCAGGCCAACCGGCCCGGTCCGGGGTCGCACGTGTCGACGGCCAGCTTCATGGTCGCCGCCGACGCCAGGGGACGCGGGGTGGGCACCGCGTTGTGCCGCTTCGCGCTGGAGTGGGCGCGCGGACAGGGGTACGCGGGCATGCAGTTCAACGCCGTGGCGGAGTCGAACCGGGTGGCCGTCGAGCTGTACCGGCGGCTCGGCTTCGAGGTGGTCGGCACGGTACCCGGCGCCTTCCGCCACCCCGAGCTGGGCCGGGTCGGACTGCACGTCATGTACTGCGAGTTCTGACGCCCGGAACGGGCCGGGCCCCTGGTATTTGTCAACGTGCGTGCAGGGCTGTTCCCGCCACCGGAACGGAGGTTCAATCGCCCTCTCACGCCGCACGCAAGGAGTGCACATGCGCACAGCCACCGTCGCCGCAGCCGTCGTCGCGTTCGCCGCCGTGACCGCCGCCCCCGCCTTCGCGGTCAACACCTACAACGCGACGCCCGCGCCGGAGCGCACCGAGGTGGGCGCGCTGGTCGCCACCTGGGACAACGACGCCAACCCCGCCACCCCGGACCGGGTCGACTGGGTGTGCAGCGGCACCATGGTCGACCGCGACACGTTCCTCACCGCCGCGCACTGCACGACCGACTGGCCGTCGAACGTCAAGTTCTACGTCTCGCTGCTCCAGGACGTGCAGTCCGCGCTCGACACGGCCGTCGGCACCCCCGCGCAGAAGGCGGCGGCCGTCGGCGTCCAGGGCGTCGCGCACAGCGACCCGGCCTACCCCGGCACCTCCGCCGCACCGCACGACATCGCGGTGGTCGAGCTGCCGGCCGCGCAGGTGGCCGCGCGGTGGTCCTTCACCCCGGCGACGCTCCCCACGGCCGGGCGGCTCGACGCCCTGGGGCCGCAGGGCCTGGACGACACCGGGTTCACCGCGGTGGGCTACGGCACCCAGGAGTCGCAGAGGGGGCCGGGCGGCCAGACCCACCCCGGCGGCGGCGTGCGGATGAAGGCGACGCTGGGCTTCAACGCCCTGAACAACAACTGGCTGCGGCTGTCCATGATCGAGTCCCAGGGTTACGGCGGCGTCTGCTACGGCGACTCCGGCGGCCCGAACTTCGCCACCGTCAACGGCAAGCGCGTCCTCGTCGCGACCACGATCACCGGTGACGCGCCGTGCTACGCCACCAACGTCGCCTACCGCCTCGACAGCCCCGCGGCCCGCTCGTTCCTGGCGCCTTTCGTCACGCTCCCCTGACGATCGGCGCCAGGCGCCGCGCTCCCACCCCACCCTCCCCCGGGCGGTGTCAGACGTCGAGCGGCTCCAGCTCCGGCAGCGGGGTGGGCGGCTGCATGATGCCCGCCGGCAGGCCCTGGCCGCGCAGTCGGCGGCAGATCTCGGCCAGCACCGCGAGCTGCGGCTTGTCCCGGCCCGCACGCCAGACCACGCCGAACGTGCAGTCCGACAGGTCCAGCACCGGCAGGTAGCGGATGTCCGGCCGGGGGTAGAGCCGTGCCGCCACGGACGGCACGAAGGCGATCGCACCGCCGAAGGAGACCATCGACAGCAGCGACTCGAACCGGGTGACGTGGTGGCTGGTGTAGCGGACCGGAGTCCCGTCCGGGCGGGGGTCGGCGGCCCAGAAGTCCCGGCCCTCCTTGAACATCTGCGACGCCAGGCCCACCACCGGGTAGTCGGCCAGGTCAGCCAGGGTCACCGAGGAGTAGCAGGCCAACGGGTCCGAACTGGCGACGCACACCACCCGGGGCTCGGTGGTCAACGGGTGGCTGTGCAGGCCTTCGGGCGCCGGCAGGTAGACGAACGCGGCGTCGATCTTGTCCTCGTCCAGGACGGTCATCTGCTCGACGAAGTCGACCACCTCGATGTCCGGGCCCAGCTCGGGGTGCAGCTCGCTGATCGCGGCGAGCACGCTCCGGGTCGCCTCCAGCGCGGCGAAGCTCTCGCACACGCCCAACCTGAGCCGCTCGCCGCCGACCGCGGAGCGGGCCGCCGCGTCGCGGAGGTCGTCGGTCGCGGTGACGACCTTCTCGACCAGCGGCAGCAGGGCCTTGCCCATGGGGGTCAGCTCGACGCGCCGGCTGGTCCGGGTGAACAGCTGCACGCCGAGCCGCTGCTCCAGCGAGCGGATCTGCTGGCTGAGCGCCGGCTGGGTGAGGTAGAGCTTGGTGGCCGCGCGTTTGAAGTGGAGTTCCTCGGCCAGGGTGAGCAGCAGTCGCAGTTGGTGGACAGTCGGGTCCTCAGTGACCATCATGCTCCCGTCGATCCATAATGATTGATCTAACGCCGCCCCGGATACGCTGATGGATGAGCCATTGACCGCCCTGCCAAGCTGATGGCAGCATAGATCCCACTTTAGCACGAGGGCACCGGGCGAGCCCCGTGCAGTCGAGACCCGCACGGCCGCACGTGCGGGTCAGTCCATTCTGTTTGGAATTGGGGTCTGGGGGCAGATTCCATTGCTCGACCACCCGCGTTCGTGGGGTGTTCGAGCAATCCGGTCTGGGGGAGTCGCAGTGCGGAGAATCCGAGGTCGTCCGGGGCGTCCCGGTCGTCGCGTCCAGGGTCCGCTGATCACGCCGGGGGCGAGCCGATCGTCGTAGCCACCGGTCCTGGACCGGATGGCCGCTGCGCGCCGTCCGGCGCGCTCGGCACCACGTCGACGATTGTCGTCCCGTCGACGGGTGGACACCTGTCGACGATGTCTCGAACGGGCTCCGCACCTTCCTGGCTCGTGATCGCGGTGCGATGACCGCGTGCGTTTCCGCACAAATCGTGGGAAACCGCTCGAAGTGCATCGCGTGATCGGTTCAGTGCAATCCAACAGCGAATGACAAAGGGGTCGATATGTTGACCGAGTCGTCCGCGGCCGCCGATGTGGAACGCATTCCCGACGTCGTGGGCGCGAACGTGTCCGTGCCGCTGGTCGACGGCGGGTGGGTGTCCCACGCCAACCTCGACCACGCGGCCAGCGCACCGTGCCTCACCGCGGTCCAGCACGAGGTGAACCGGTTGCTGCCGTGGTACAGCAGCGTTCACCGCGGCTCCGGTTTCACCTCCCGCGTGTCCACCCGCGCCTACGAGCGGGCCCGTGCGTCGGTCCGGCGCTTCGTGGGCGCCGCGTCGGACGCCACCGTGCTGTTCACCCGCAACACCACCGACTCGCTCAACCTGCTGGCGAGCACCTTGCCGCCGGGCACCGCGGTGTTCCGGTTCTCCGCCGACCAC
>NZ_JBFAAX010000258.1:0-8062 GCF_040639995.1 Actinosynnema sp. NPDC023658
GGTTCGCGCTCGCCGCGAACGGCAAGGCCGCGCCGCTGTTCGTCAGCGCCACCGACCACGCCGGCGTCGTGCGGGTGGTGGACGACTTGCGGGACGACGTCCAGCGCGTCACCGGCGCACGCCCGGCGGTGTCCACCGGCACGCCGTCGTCCGGCGAGGTGGTGCTGATCGGCACCCTCGGCCGCAGCCCGGTGATCGACGGGCTCGCCGCCGCCGGGAAGCTGGACGTGGAGCGGATCCGCGGCAAGTGGGAGACCTCGCTGCAACAGGTCGTCGAGAACCCGGTGGAGGGTGTCGACCGGGCGTTGGTGATCGCGGGCAGCGACCAGCGCGGGACGATCTTCGGCGCGTACGACGTGTCGCGGCGGATCGGGGTGTCGCCGTGGCACTACTTCGACGACGTGCCGGCCCGCAAGCACGACGCCGTGTACGTGCGGCCGGGCAGCTACTCGCAGGGCACGCCGGCGGTGAAGTACCGGGGCGTGTTCATCAACGACGAGAACCCCTCCACCGGCCGGTGGGCGCGGGCGGCGTTCGGGCCGGGGCTGGCGCCGGGTCAGGCGGGTGGGTTGAACCACCTGTACTACGAGAAGGTCTTCGAGCTGATGCTGCGGCTGAAGGCCAACTACCTGTGGCCCGCCGTGTGGGGCAGGGCGTTCGCCGAGGACGACCCGCAGAACCACGCCACCGCCAAGCGGTACGGCGTCGTCATGGGCACCTCCCACGAAGCACCCATGATGCGGGGCATCGAGGAGTGGAAGCGCAACCCCACCCGCTACGGCGGCACCGGCGAGTGGAGCTTCGTCCGCAACGCCACCGCGGTGCAGAACTACTGGGCCGACGGCATCAGGCGGATGGAGCAGGAGGACTTCGAGGGCGTCGTGACGCTGGGCATGCGCGGTGAGGGCGACACGAGCCTGCCCGACGGCGACGGCGTGGGGCTGATGCAGGACATCATCGCGAGCCAGCGCGCGATCCTGGACCGGGAGAGCGACACCCCGCTGACCGAGGTGCCGCAGGTGTTCACGCTGTACAAGGAGGTCCAGCGCTACTGGGACCGCGGCCTGCGCCCGCCCGACGACGTCACCGTGGTGTTCGCGGACGACAACTGGGGCAACATGCGCAAGGTCCCCGACCCCCGGTTGGCGGCGCGGTCGGGCGGCTACGGCATGTACTACCACTTCGACTACGTCGGCGGCGGGCGCAACTACAAGTGGGTCGACACGGTCAACCTGGCCAACACCCGCGAGCAGCTCGACCTGTCGTACCGCAGCGGGATCGACCGGCTGTGGGTGGTCAACGTCGGTGACCTGAAGAACGAGGAAGCGCCCACCCAGTTCTTCCTCGACTACGCCTGGAACCCCGACGCGGTCCCGGCCGACGGGGTCGACGACTGGACCCGCCGGTACGCCGCCCAGAACTTCGGCGAGGCCGCCGCCGGGCCGGTGGCCGAGGTGCTGCACGCCTACGGGCAGCTCCAGGCCCGCCGCAAGCCGGAGGCCACCAACCGCCGGTACACCCGCAGCGCCACCGGTGCGATCACCACCGACGACGCGATGACGCCGTACAGCATCGAGAACTACGGCGAGCTGGACCGCGTCACCGCCGAGTGGGACGCGCTGGCGGGCAAGGCGCAGGCGGTGGGCCGCACGTTGCCCGCCGCCGACCAGGACGCCTACTACCAACTGGTGCTGTACCCGGCGAAGGCGACGGCCAACCTGTACGCGTTGCGCAGGGCGCAGTTCCTCAACCGCTGGTACGCCTCGCAGGGCCGGGCCGCCACCAACGACCTCGCCGCGACGGCCGAGGCGCGGCTGGCCGACGACGTGGCGATGTCGAACTACTACAACAACACCCTGGCCGGCGGGAAGTGGACCGGTTGGCAGAGCCAGACGAAGTTCGGCTACGGCGACAAGGCCCGCTACGGCGACAGCGCGAGCTGGCAGGAACCGCCGGAGCCCGACCAGGTCTACCCGGCGCTGCAACGCGTCACGGTCGGGTCGGCGGCGTCCATGGGTGTGGCGATCGACGGGTCGCTGGACTGGTGGCCCAACGCCACGAGCACGCCGGTGCTGCCGGAGTTCAACCCGTACCAGACCCGGCCCGCGCAGTACGTCGAGGTGTTCAACCGGGGCGCCGGCTCGTTCGGCTACCAGGTCAAGCCGTCCGTGCCCTGGCTGACCGCCACCCCGGCCACCGGCACCACGACCAAGCAGACCCGCGTCACCCTCGCAGTCGACTGGGCCAAGGCGCCGGCCGGGAAGACGACCGTGCCCGTCGCCGTGACCGGCGCGGGTCGGACCGTCACCGTGCAGGCCGTGGTGAACAAGCCGGCCGCGCCGCTGGACGGGTTCGTGGAGGCCAACGGGTACGTGTCCATCGGAGCCGACCACTACGACCGGGCCGTCGCGGGCAACGGCGTCTCGTGGTCGCACCTGCCGGACATCGGCCGCACGGGCTCCGGCATGCAGCCCAACCCGGTCACCGCCGCCGACCAGACCCCGGGCGGCTCGGGCGCGCACCTGGAGTACCGGGTGAACCTGACCACGACCGGTCCGATCACCGTGTGGTCGTACCTGTCGCCGCGCAACAACGTGCGGCCCGGTGACGGGGTGGAGTACGCGGTGTCGATCGACGACCAGGCGCCGAAGACGGTGAACGCCACCACCGCCACCGGTTCCGACGACACGACCATGAACAAGGGCTGGGAGGTGAACGCCCTCGAAGCCGTGAACCGCACGTCGGCCACGTTCACGGTCTCGTCGCCCGGCGTGCACACCGTGAAGTTCTGGGTGGTCGACCCGACCGTGGTGCTGCAGAACCTGGTCCTCGACACCGGCGGCCTGAAGTACAGCTACCTCGGCCCGCCGGAGAGCCACCGCGTCTCCCCCGACGACCCGACCGCTTCGAGTACCACCACCTCCACGACCACGACCGTCACCACGACGAGCGGTCCGGCCGGGTGCACCGCTTCCGTGGTGCTGAACTCCTGGACCGGTGGGTTCACCGCGACCGTGAAGGTCACCGCCGGGTCGTCGGACGTCGACGGGTGGGCCGTGACGCTCACCCTTCCGGCGGGCGCGGCGGTCACCAACGCGTGGAACGCCCAGCGCGACCGCGACAGCGGGACCGTCCGGTGGACGAACGTGAGCTACAACGGCCGGATCGCCGCCGGGCAGTCCGCCGAGTTCGGCTTCCAGGGCACGGGTGTCGGCACGGGCATGACGCCGACCTGCGCCACCGGCTGATCACCGCACCGGTCGGCGGGAGCCCGCACGGCTCCCGCCGACCGACCCCACGAGGGAGTGACCATGAGCAGGACTTCGTCGATCGTCGGTCTGGTCGCGGCGGCGGCCCTGGTCGTGACGTCGCACGCGATCGGTGCGGAGCCGTCGTCCACGTCCGCCGAGCACTGGGTGCACAGCTGGGCGTCCATGCCGCAGCTGACCGAGTCGTCCAACATGCCGCCTGCGCCGTTCACGCAGAACGGCGTCGTCCTCGCGAACGCCACGTTGCGCCAGACCGTGCACGTCTCCGTCGGCGGCAGCCAACTGCGGCTGAGGTTCTCCAACGCGTTCGGCGGTGCGCCGCTGCCGATCACGGCGGTGACGGTCGCGCAGCCGCGCGGCGGGCAGGCCGGTGTGAGCGGGATCGAGCCGGGCTCGGCGCGACCGGTCATGTTCCGCGGCAAGGCGTCCGCGGTCGTGCAGAGGGGCGCGCAGGTCGTCTCGGACCCGATCCCCTTCCCCGTCCAGGCGCAGGCGAACCTGACCGTGACGATGTACTCCGGGCAGGGGCAGGCGTCCACCGACATCACCTCGCACCCCGGCTCGCGCACCACCTCGCACCTGGTCGCGGGCAACCACGTCGGTGACGAGGCCCTGTCCGGCGCCACCCCCACCGACCACTGGTACTTCCTCAGCGGCGTCGAGGTGTGGTCCGGCCCGGACACGGCGGCCCTGGTCGTGCTCGGAGACTCGTTGAGCGACGGGCGGGGTTCCACCACCAACGGCAACAACCGCTGGCCCGACCAGCTCCTGGCCAGGCTCCAGACCCAGCCGGACACGGCCGACGTGGCGGTGGTCAACCAGGCGGCCGGCGGCAACAGCGTGCTCCGGGGCGGCCTCGGTCCGACCGCGCTGTCCCGCCTGGACCGCGACGTGCTGGCGCAGAGCGGGATCGCGTGGCTGGTCGTGTTCGAGGGCGTCAACGACATCGGCGGCTCCCCGGCCACCGACGCCGGCCGGCGGCAGGTCACCGACGAGCTGATCGACGCCTACGACCAGATCATCCTCCAGTCCCACGCCCAGGGCATCCGGGTCTACGGCGCGACGCTCCTGCCGTTCGGCGGCAACAGCTACGACGACTCGTCGGGGTACCACGAAGCGGCCCGGCAGAAGGTGAACGACTGGATCCGCACCAGCGGCGCCTTCGACGCCGTCCTCGACTTCGACCAGACCACCCGCGACCCGGCCCAACCGCGCAAGCTCAAGGCCGCCTACGACAGCGGCGACCACCTCCACCTGAACCCGACCGGCTACCGCGCGCTGGCGGACGCCGTGCCGACCACCCTGCTCACCTCATAGCGCCGCGAACATCGTCGTCCGGTGCCACTCGAAGTACGCCGCCGACGACGGCTTGTGGGCCGGGCAGGAGCGACCCCGGAGGTGGAGGAGCCGGTTCCTCAGGTTCCCCTCCGGGGCGCTCTCCGGCGGGCACGTTCGCACGGTGCCGTGCTCGTCGACGGTGATCCAGCCGGCCTCGTAGAGCGAGTCGCAGCCGAAGGTGCACGCCAGCATCGCGATGTTGTCGAGGTCCCGGCGTTCGTCGTCGGTGCACAACGCGCGCTTCTTCACGTGGGCCGCGACCAGGAAGCGCAGCGGGAGGAGATCACCGCAGAGGGCGCACTCGGCCTCGTCCCGGCCGCCGGCGAGCAGGGCGCGCAGCCTGCTCTGCTCGGTGCGCACCTTCACCTGCGCGGAGGAGTCCAGCTCGCCGTAGTGCCGGTTGCGCGCGATCTCCTCGCCGGAGGGCTCGTGGAGGACCACCCGCGTGGGGTCCACGGCGAAGGCGGCGCCGGGCAGCGCGGCCAGCACGGCGCCGACGAACGTGCTGCGGTGGCCCAGGACGTCGACGTTCACCGGCACCGATCCCCGGGCGGCCAACAGGTCCAGCCCGCGCTGCACGTCGCTGATCGGGACCGGTCGCCCCTCCGGTGACCGCTGCGTCCGCACCCGGATGTCGGCCCCGCGCACCCCGAGCACGGTGTTCGGAAGCCCGGTCGAGGTCCGGAGCTCGACCCCGATCAGGTCGCGGAGCAAGTCCTCCGCGCTCGGCAGGCGACCCGACGGCCGCCCGTCCCCACCCGGGTCCTGCTCGCCCAAACCAGTCAACCGCAACGCCTCCTCCGCCAAGTCGTCCTCGAAGAACCGGTCCAGCAGCGCCCGGACCACCGCGGCACGGGCCTGCAGGTCGACGGCGAGCCGGTCGTGGACGTCCTCCGGCAGACCTGCGCGGGGGTCGTGCTCCTTCAGCCACCTCAACGGGGCCGAGCCGTGGGCGGCGGGCACCTCGGCACCCACCTCCGGCGCCTCCCACCACCCGGTCCCGACCAGGGCGACGAACGGGTACTCCGGCGTCGGCCGGCTGCCTCCCCGGCCCAAGGCGGTGAACAACCGCCGCAGCTGCTCCCGGGCCTCGGTCCAGCGGACCAACCGCGGCGAACCGCGTCGCGCCCGGCCGATGGCCCACAACAGCAGGATCGCCTGGTGGCGCACCGGCCGCTCCGCAGGACCGGCCGGGGTCAAGCCGTCGACCATGGCCACCAGGTCGTCACCCGTCATCACGCCGTGCTGCTCCCTCCGCGTCGGGAAGCCAGCATCGGCCGCGCGGTGGGCGCGTCCCACCACCGTTCGGGTGAATCGAGGGCGACCGGCCGCAGTCGGCGGGCACGACTGGAACGGCGTGCCGCAGTCGTCGTCCACCGACGATTTCCGGGGCGATTCCACGACCTCACCTGCACGAGTGACACGGACGGCCGGGGTGCGGGGCCGCCGGTACGTTCGACAGTTGTCGGAATCACGGACCTGCGGAAGGACATCGGCTGATGGGCCCCTACGAGCGGAAGTTGTCGGATCGGTTCGACTCGTTCGACGTGGACGGTGACGGGGTGCTCACCGAGCAGGACTTCGTCGGCATGGCGCAGCGGATCCTCGGTGAGTTCGGTGTGGACCGGTTCTCGCCGAAGGCGCACGCCCTGATGGGTGGGGCGCGGAACTACTGGGTCGGGCTGGCCGGGATCTCCGACCTGGACGCGGACGGCCGCATCTCGCGCGAGGAGTTCGTGTCCGCCGCCGCCCGGCGGTTGCGGGACGACCAGGCCGGGTTCGACGAGGTGATCCGGCCGTGGGCGGAGGCGGTCGTCGCGGTCGCGGACACCGATGACGACGGCGACGTCTCGATCGCGGAGTGGCAGCGCATGCTGGTCGCGATGGGCGTCGAGGCCGGCCGTGCGCGGATGCGGGCCGAGTCCACCGACACCGACGGCGACGGCCGGATCAGCGTGCCGGAGGTCGTCAACACCGCCGTCGAGTTCTACACCACCGAGAACGAGAGGCTCATGGAATTCGCCGCGGCTCGCTGAGCGGGACGACCCCGGTGCGCCACGACGGCGACCCGCCCCGCGACCGGCCCGCCGGAGCTGCCACCGGGCGGGTGCTCACGGCCCCGTGGCAGCTCCACGCGCCACCCGAGGACGTCGCCCACCCCGGCGCCTGCCACCACGTCCTGCGGTGGAGCCGGCAGTACCTGTGCCGCCCCCACGCCGAGCTGGGTCGGTCCGGGCCGGTGTGCCCCTACGCACCGGCGGCCATGGCGCAGGGCCGGGTGTTCGCCGCCGTGTGGCCCGGCCGGCCCACCGGCCTGGCCGAGGTGGTCGAGGGGATGCGCGACTACCGGCGCTGGTTCGAGCGGTCGTGCCGCGACGGGCACCACGCGCTGCTGGTGTTGTTCCCCGGCGTGCCGGGTGCCGAGGGGCACCGGTTGATCGAGCGGTCCCAGCGGCACCTGAAGACCGAGTTCGTCGAGCGCGGCCTGATGGTCGGTGAGTTCCACGACGGTCCGCCGCGGGCCGCGGCCCTGCACAACCCGGCGTTCCGGCCGCTGCACTGCCCGGTGCCGCTGCTCGCCATCCGCGACATGGTGCGCACCGACCTGACGTTCCTCACCCACCCGCGGCACCGGGCGGCCTACCGGACGAGGTTCGCCGGAGCGGGCACGCCGTGAGCCGACGCATCGTCATCGTCGGTGGCGGGGTCACCGGGGTGACGGCCTTCGCCGCCGCCGTCCGCCACCGCTGCGCCGATCGCATCGACGTCGTCGACCCGTTGCCACCGGGCACCGGCACCGCCTTCGCCACCGACCACCCGGCGCTGCTGTGCAACACCTCGGTGGGCATCATGTCGCTGCTGCCCGACGACCCGCACGACTTCCTGCGCCACCTGCACGAGCGCGGGGTGCCCGCCGGACCCGACGACGTCGTCGCCCGCGGCCTGTTCCACGACTACGTCCGCGTCCGGTACGCCGACCACGCGGCGCGGTTCCGGGCGGAGGGCGGCGTGCACCGCCACATCCGGGCCGAGGCCGCTCGCGTGCACCGGGACGTCGACGGCGGGTACCACGTCGTGGCAGGCGACCACGTGCTGCCGGCCACGGACGTGCTGGTGTGCCTGGGCTACGGCGAACCGGTGGTGCCCGCCGTGCTGGCCGAGCACGTGGACCACGAGCTGATCTTCCGCAGCCCGTTCCCGGCGGATCGGCTCCTGGCGGCACTCCCCCGGCCGGCCGACGTGCTGGTCCTGGGCACCCGCCTGTCCGCCGTCGACGCCGCCGTCCTGCTGTGCGGGCAAGGCCACGCGGTCACGCTGGCGTCGCCGTCCGGCCGGCTGCCCGCGGTGCGGTCCCGGACCGGACGCGGACGGGCCGGCCTGGTGCGCCCCCAGGACATCACCGCGCTGGGGCGGACCGTGCCGAGCCTGTACGCGGACGTGCTGGCGCTGGCGCA
>NZ_JBFAAX010000259.1:0-8048 GCF_040639995.1 Actinosynnema sp. NPDC023658
CGCCGATCTCGGCCGCGGCCACCGCGTCCGGCAGCAGGGCCGAGCGCAGGCCCAGCCCCAGCCAGTACAGCGGGAACGCCTGGCCGATCCACTGCAACCAGCCGGGCAGCGCGGTGATCGGGTAGAACACGCCCGACACCGCCACCAGGCCCATGATCAGCAGGGTGACGAAGCCGAGGCTCTGGGTGTTGCCGAACACCGCGCCCACGACCGCGCCGATCGGCAGGACCGCGAGCAACCCCAGCGCCAGCACCCATACCAGCACCACCCACGTCGACACCCGGTCGGTCGCCAGGCCGTCGAACAGCAGCAGCGCGGGCACCACGACGAGCGCGAGCACCGCGACCGTCATCCCCGCCTTGCCCAGCACCCGGCCCACGACGTAGGCGAGCAGGCCGTTCGGCGTCGCCTTGGCCCGCAGCAGCGTGCCGTCCTCGCGGTCCATGGTCAGCGCCAGCGCCAACCCCATCAGGCCGGTGAAGACGACGTTCATCGCGAGGATGCCGGGCACCGCCCGCGCGCCGACCGGGAAGTCCAGGCCGGGCACCGCGCCGTCACCGAACGCGAACATCGCGATCAGCGCGACGACCGGCAGCCACAGCCAGCCGATCAGCTCGCCCACGTTGGTCATGGCCTGGGTGAACTCGATCCGACCGCGCCGCAGGCCCGCGCGCACGGCCACCACCCGGGGGTTCACGCGGTCACCAGCTCGGACTCGCGGGCCGACTCGGACTCGCGCACCAGCGCCAGGTACACGTCCTCCAGGTTGGCGCGGCGCACCTCCAGGTCGTCCACCGCCTCGCCGTGCCGGGCGAACAGCTCCCGCACGTAGGCGGTGGAGTCGGCCACGGACAGGACGTGCTCGACCCCGTCCAGCCGGTACCTCACCTCCGCCTCGCCCGCGATCCGCGCGGCCAGCTCCGCCGCCGTGCCGTCCGCGACCACCCGGCCGGACACCAGGACGACGATCCGGTCCGCGAGCTTCTCGGCCTCGGCGAGGTCGTGGGTGGTGAGCAGGATCGCCGTGCCGGTCAGGCGGCGCACCAGCTCGTGGAACCCGCGCCGCGCCTCCGGGTCGAAGCCGACCGTCGGCTCGTCCAGGAACAGCAGGTCGGGACGTCCGACCAGGCCGACCGCGACGTCCAGCCGCCGCCGCTGACCGCCGGACAGGGTGCCGACCCGCCGGTCCGCGTGGTCGGTCAGCCCGACGAGGCCGAGCAGCTCGTCGGGGTCGAACACCTCCTCGCGGTAAGGCCCGTAGAACAGGCCGAGGTAGGACAGCAGCTCGCGCACCCGCCACCGGCCGTGGTCCCGCCACGACTGGAGCACCACGCCCAACCTGGCCCGCCACGCCTCGTCACCGTCGTCCGGGTCCACCCCGAGCACCCGGACCTCGCCGTCGGAACGCTTGCGGAAGCCCTCCAGGATCTCGATCGTCGTCGTCTTGCCCGCGCCGTTGGGGCCCAGCAGCGCCACCACCTCGCCCGGTTCGACGGTGAGGTCCACGCCCTTCAACACCTCGGTCGAGCCGTAGCTCATGCGCAGTCCCCGCGCGTGCACCACCGACGGTTCCCGCTGGTTGTCACCGGTTTTCATGCCTTCAACCGTATCGTTGAAGTACCCTGTTTAAGCTTTCGCGGAGTTGTCCGGCACGGGTACCGGACAACCCTCAAATTCCCGTTGAACCCGTGGGGGATCGTCGTGGCGCTTCGGCCGGTGGACCTCGCCCGCGCGGCGGGCATCTCGGCGCAGCAGGTGCGCAACTACCTCGCCGCCGGCGTGCTGCCGCCGGCGACGCGGTCCCCGGCGGGCTACCGCGTGTTCGACGAACGGCACCGGCAGGCGTTGACGACGTACCGGGCGCTGGGTCGGGGGTACGGGTGGGACGCCGCCAAGGCCATAATGCGCGCGATCCACGCCGGCACGCCCGAGGTGGCGCTGGAACGGGTGGACGCCGAGCACGCGGCGGCGCACGAGCAGCGCCTGGCGTTGCGGGCGACGGCGGCGGCGCTGGAAGCGGTCGCCCGGGAACCGGCCACCGGGCAGCCGCCGGACACCGTGCCGCGCGGCGGGCTGCGGGTGGGCGACGTGGCCGGGCGGCTGGGCGTGCGGCCGTCCGCGCTGCGCGTGTGGGAGGCGGCGGGCCTGCTGCTGCCGGGGCGCGACACCGACGGCCACCGCCGCTACGGCCCGACCGACGTCCGCGACGCGCGCCTGGTGGCCACGCTGAGGCAGAGCCGCTACCCGCTGCCGACGATCAAGCCGATCATGGACGAGTTCCGCAGCTCCGGCGGCGCGGACGCGTTGCGCGCCGCCATCACGGCGAGGGAGGCGGAGCTGGGCCGCCGGGCGCTGGCGATGCTGGCCGCCGGCAGCGCCCTGCACGACTACCTGGTCAACCCCGCCTCGTAGGCCAGGATCGCCGCCTGCACCCGGTTCCCCACGCCCAGGCGTTGCAGGATCGCGCTGACGTGCGCCTTCACCGTGCCCTCGACCACGGCCAGGCGTCGCGCGATCTCCTGGTTGGACAGGCCCTCCCCCACCAGCGCCAACACCTCGCGCTCGCGGGACGTCAGGCCGGCGACCCGCCTGCGGGCGTCGTCGTGGCGGCCCAGGCGACCACCGCGCAGGTCCGCCACGACGCGCTGGGCGATCTTCGGCGACAGGTACGCCGCGCCCCCGGCCACCGCCCGCACGCCGATCAGCAGCTCCCTCGGGTCGGCGGCCTTGAGCAGGAACCCGTCGGCGCCCTCGTCCAACGCCCGCGCCACGTACTCGTCCTCGTCGAACGTCGTCAGCACCACCACCGCGACCTCCGGCACGACCCGGCGCAGTTCGACGGCGGCGCCCAGGCCGTCCAGGCGGGGCATCCGGATGTCCAGCAGCACCACGTCCGGCCGGTGCTCTTGCGCCAGCTCGACCGCGGCACGCCCGTCCGCGGCCTCCGCGACGACCTCGATGCCGGGGTCGGTCTCCAGGATCGCCCGCACGCCCGCGCGGACCATCGCCTCGTCGTCAGCGAGCAGGACCCGGATCACGCGCCACCTCGCAGCGGCAACCGCGCCTCGACGGTGAACCGGCCGTCCGCCGCGCCCGCGCTCACCGTGCCGCCGAGCAACCCGACCCGTTCCGCCAAGCCCGCCAACCCGCTGCCTTCGCCGGACTCCCCGTCGGTGTCGAGCGGGACTTCGTTCACCACCGTCACCTCCACTTCCCCTGCCGCCTGTGCCACCCGCACGGTCACGGACGCGCCGGGCGCGTGCCGGGCGGCGTTGGTCAAGGCCTCCTGCACGACCCGGTGCACGGCGCGGTCCACCAGCGGCGGCAGCGGCGTCGTGTGGCCGGTCCGGTCGAAGACGACGGGCAGACCGGCCCGCGCCGCCCGTTCCACCAACGCCTCCACGGACTCGTCGGGCGGTTCGACCGGCGTGCCGCCGTGCTCGCGCAGCACGCCGACGGTGTGCCGCAGCCGGTCGGTGGCCGTCACCGCCGACTCGCGCAGCCCGGCCGCGGCCCGGCGGTCCTGCTCGGTGGCCGCGGTCAGCTCCAACGCGCCGGCGCGCAGCGCGATCAACGCCAGCTCGTGCCCGAGCGAGTCGTGCATGTCCGCCGCGATCCGGGCCCGCTCGCGCAGTCGCGCGCGGTCCGCCACGAGCCGCTGCGCCCGTTCCAGCTGCACGATCCGCTCCCGTCCCGCCTCGACCAGCTCGGCCTGCTGCCGCCGGAACCGACCGGCGAGCCACGGCAGCACCACGCACAGGCCGAGGCTCGCCAACGCGCCGACGCCCTCCCACACCCGCACCGCCGCGATCACCAGCCCGGCCGCCGCCACCGCGCCCACCACCAGCTCGCCGCGGCGCACCGGCAGATTCCTGCCGACCAGGTACGCCACCACCGCGAGCACCACGTACGACGACTGCCGCCACGCCGGCAGGACGTCCGTGCCCACGCCGTTGGCCAGCCCCGCGAGCGCGACGACCGCCAGCACCGCGCCGTTCCGCATGGCCCGAACCCTACCCACCGCTCCTCAGTGGACTGTCGTGCGCAACCGCAGCAGGCGTGCGACCGCGGTCGCCACCCCGGCCAGTGCCACCACGAGCGCCGCGATCGTCAACGGCGCGGCGAAGTAGGTGAGCTGCTCCCACGTGACCGTCCGGCCGTTCGTCAGCACCGAGATCAGGTCGGGGTAGGCCGTGAACGCCACCGCCGGCAGGAGCAGCGGCACGAACCGCACCCCCACCCGCCACGGGGACGCCCCCGCACGACGCCGCGCCCACCGCGCCGACCGCCGCACGCCGAGCACGCCCAGCGCGACGGCGGCCACCGTGACGAGGCCCAGCCCCAGCTCCAACAGCTGCCGCGTACCGCCGAGGGATTCCGGCTGCCGTCCCTCGCTCAACGCGATCAGGCCGTTGAGGACGTCGTACGTGTCGTCCTGCAACGACGCGCTGTTGGCCAGCACCGCGAACCCGTAGCCGGTCCCGGGCACGATCCCCTGCACGGCCGTGTAGGTGAACAGGTTGCCGGAGTGCAGCAGCGTGCCGCCCTCGGGGATCCAGCCCATCGCGTACTCGTCGACCGTGGACGACGTGTGCATCGTCCGCAGCCCCTCGGGTGACACGAGCTGCACGCCGTCGCCGTTCTGGCTGATCAGCCACCGGCCCATGTCGGCGGCGGTGGTGATGACGCCGCCCCCGCCGCTGGAGTCGAGGAAGCCGGGCAGCTCGGGTCGGCTGATCCAGGCCCCGAACACCGAGTTGTAGCCGTCGGCCGGCTGGACCACCCGTGCCGACGCCGCGCTGCGCGTCATGCCGAGGGGCCGGAACACCCGCTCCCGCAGGTACTCGTCGAACGACCGGCCGCTCGCCACCTCCACCAGGCGTGCGGCCAGGTCGTAGTTGACGTTGCAGTACTCGTAGTGGGTGCCCGGGTCGGCGGCCAGGGTGCCCGGCGCCAGGCCGGAGGTGTACTCCGCCAGCGAGGTGGCCGATTCGAGCGCCGTCACGTCGATCGTGGTGTCGGAGAAGCCGGACGTCTGGTTGAGCAGGTGCCGAACCGTCACCGCCCCGGCCCGCGGGTCGGCCATGGTGAAGCCGGGCAGTTGGTCGGCCACCGGTCGGTCGAGCGCGATCCGGCCGTCCTCCACGAGCGTCATGACGGCCATGGCGGTGAACGACTTGCTGACCGACGCGATCCGCATGGGTGTGTCCGCGGTGACCGGCGTGCCGTCGGAGCTCTCGCCGTAGCCGGCGGCGTGGACGACGCGGTCGTCGTGCGTGACGACGACGGACAACCCCGGCAACCCGGTGTCGTGCAGGACTTCGCGGAGGTAGTCGTCAATGGCAGCCGACGTCGGCTCGGCATGGGTGGCCTGGGCGGCCTGGGCGGCTTGGGCGGCTTGGCCAGTCACCCCAACCGAACCGCACAACGCCACCGCCACCACCACCGCGCCGATCAATGTGATCCTCATGCCGGTGACCGTATGAACCGTCGGCGTCCCCAAACATCGTGCCGCAGGCGAGGACCACCTTTGACGAAAGTAAGGGGTCACCTCGCCTCCCACCCTCCACACATCCAATGGAATTCACCTAAACCGACGAACCGTGCAACCACAGCCAACCCCAACCGCATTTCTTCCGTTAGCCGGAGAAAAACGGTCGGCCCGGCGGCGAGGAGTCATGTGCCCACACCGCGCACCGCGCACCGCGCACCGCGCACCGCGCACCGCGAATCGCGAATCGTGCAGCCAGGCCCACTGGACAACCGAAGCGAGCGGTCAGGCCCGCCGCGTGGCTGGACCGCGCGGTCGCGGCTCGCCACGCGGCCGGAGCGTGCGGTGAGGTCCGCTGGACAGGCGGAGCGTGGGGTCAGGTCAGTTGGGCGGGCGGAGCGAGCGGTCGGGCTCGCCGCATGGCTGGATCGCGCATGGCTGGATCGCGCATGGCTGGATCGCGCATGGCTGGATCGCGCATGGCTGGATCGCGCGGCCGGAGCGCGTAGTCGAGGTAGCCGCACGGGCGGAGCGCGCGGTTAGGGTCGCCGCATGGCAGGTCGCGTGGAGTCGGAGCTGCTGGCCGGGGTCGCGCGGTTCGCCGGGCCGGTCCGCGGGGTCAGCGTCACGCTGATCAGCGCGTTCGGTGTGCTGGCCGTGCCGACCCATGCGCTGCCGCTCGGGCTGGGGTTGTTCGGCCTCATGCTGGTGGGCGCGGTGGCGGACTTCGGGGGGCCGCGGGTTGCGCTCGGGTTGGCCGTTGTGCGGGTGGTGGCGTTGTGCGCGGTCCAGGGGCAGGTGGGCGGGGCTGGGCAGTGGACGCTCAACGTGCTGACCATCACCGCGATCACGGTGCAGTGGGAGTGGCCGTTGGAGGTCGCCGTGCCGACCACCGCCTTGCTGCTGGCCGTGCACCTGATGGCGGTCGGTTGGGACGGCACGGTGGTGTTGCGGGTGGTGATCGAGTGCGTGCTGGCCCGGTTGGCGTTCGGGCTGGTGCGCCGGTCGTCGCGGCGGGTGGATGAGTTGCGTGCGACGCGTGCGGCGTTGGAGCGGGCCGAGGCGGTGGCGGTGGCGCGGCGGGCGCGGGAGCGCGAGTACCTGGCGTTGTTGCACGACACGGCGTCGGCGACGTTCCTGATGGTCGCGGTGCACGGGCACCAGGCCGATCCGGCCGAGGTTGCCGGGTACGCGCGCCGGGACCTCGATCTGCTCACCGGCGCGTCGAGTGTGGCCGGGGACGGGGAGGCGGCCGACGGTCCGGTCTCCGAGGCCGCGAGTGGCAGGCAGGGGAACGTCGAGCAGATCCGCGCGACCGTGAACGACAGCCCGGTGGAGGTCGGGGCGGCACTCAGGGTGGTGGTGGAGCGCAGTCCGGTGGACGTCGACGCACGGTGGGAGGGGGTGCTCGTGCCGGCTTCCGTGGCGTTGGCCCTGGTCCGCGCGGTGCGGGAAGTGTTGAGCAACGTCGAGCGGCACGCGGGGACGGGGGTGGCGGAGTTGTCCGTGCGCGCGGTCGGTGGCGGGGTCCGGGTGGTGGTGGCGGATGCGGGACGGGGGTTCGACGTGGATGCGGTGTCCGAGCACCGGCGGGGGTTGCGCGGTTCGGTGGTCGAGCGGATGGCGGCGGTCGGGGGATGTGCTCGGGTGACGTCCCGGCCGGGGCGGACGGTGGTGCGGTTGGAGTGGCCCTGTGACTGATGTCGGAATGGTCCACGCCGGAGCGACTGATGCCCGAACGACTGACGGCGAGGAGGCTGAAGGCGGAGAGGCCGAGAGCGGAGAGGTGGACGGCGGGGCGCAGGTGTTCGCGAGCATGAGGTTGGTGCTGCTCGGTGTGGCGGCGGTGGTGCAGGTGGGGTTGGGGCTCGCGCCCCTGCTCTCGTACGACCACCACCCGGCGGCTCGGGTCGCGTTCGCCGTGACGGCCTTGGTGACGGTGTTGTGCGCGGTGTGGGTGGTGCGGCGCAAGCCGTTGCCGCCGACCGTGGTGGTGGGTGGTGTGGTGGCGGTGTTGCTGGCGTCCTCGGTGGCCACGGGGGCGTTGCCGCCGCACGCGCACTTCGGTCCGGCGCACTGGTCGTACGGGCTGGTCGGGTGGCACCTGCTGCTGTTGCTGCTGGACCGCGTCCCGGCGCTGCTCGCCGCGCAGGCCCTGCACGTCGTGCTCAGCGTCGGCCAGTGGCTGCTCGACGGGACGCCGGACCGGGCCGCGGTCGGTGGTGCGGGTGTGGTCGTGCTGAGCGTGACCAGCTTCCAGCTCGGTGTCCTGGCGATGTCCCGGTTCCTGGTGCGCAGCGCGCGCCAGGCCGCGGAGGTCGCCGCCGAGCAGGAGCGCGCTGCGACGCGCACGGCGTTGGCCGAGCAGTGGGAGCAGGACTTGCGGGCCGGGTTCGCCGGGCAGCTCGGGGCGACGCTGCCGCTGCTCGCGGACCTCGCTGACGGTGTGCTGGACCCGCGGGCCGACGACACCCGGCGGCGGTGCGCGCTCGCGGCCACGCAGTTGCGCCGGTTGTTCGCGGAGAACGACGACGTGCCGGACCCGGTGGTGCACGAG
>NZ_JBFAAX010000260.1:0-8035 GCF_040639995.1 Actinosynnema sp. NPDC023658
CATTGGCTGCCGGTGGGCCACATGGGCCCGGTCCAGCCGACCTGCCCTGCGCCGTTGCCGGCGAAGAGGATGAGGTTGTCGCCGGGGTCGATCGCGGCGATGTCCACACGACCGTCACCGTTGAAGTCGTTCGACTTCGGAGGAGCTACGTCCTCGACGATCCGGTCGTAGCGGATCGGCGTGTACGTGTTCGCGTACGCCGCCGACCACGTGTGCTGTCCGGGTGCGTTCGGGCCACCGTGCTCGCGGACGATCGGCTGGGTCTTCGCCGCGTCCGCCCAGCCGATGAACAGCGCGACGTGGTCGGCGCTGTTCAGGGCGTCGCCCAGGCGGAGGTCGGAGCGCGGGATCTCGTGCGTGACCTGGTCCAAGCTCCACGTCACGTACGACTGGTCCAGCCCCCACACCATCGACACGTAACCGGAGCAGTCCATGCGGTAGTTGCCGTACGCGTTCCGGTGGCAGCCGCCCTGGTTGTAAGCGACGCCCTCGTCGATCCACGTCTGCGAGCGGGTGAGGATCTCGTTGCGCGCCGTCACCCGGTTCTGGCTGTAGATGTCGCAGGTCAGCATGATCTGGAAGCCGCCACCCGGGTCGGCGCTCGCCGCCGGGGCGAGGCCCGCGACGCAGGCGAGCGCAGCGACGGCCAGGGTCACTTTGGTGAATCTCATGCACGGAGTCCTTTGCTTCCCTGCGCCCGATTCATTCGGGCGCCGCCAAAGCTTGATCGACCCGGCTGAAAGAAACCCCAAAGGCGATCCAGGGCCTTTCGCTGAGGTTGATTGCGCTGATCGGAGCACTGTCGCGCGGCGAACGGTTCTATTTGGACCAGTTGCGATGCATTCCTCAAAGGAACCTCAAAGGCCACGGATGCTGTGCCGGTCGTGTCGTGAGGAGAGCGGAGAGTGCGTGCGTGCCCGTCGCCACCGGGGTACCGCCCGCGAAAACGCCTGGGCACCGGTACTACGCTGCTCTGTGTGATTGACCTCAAGGCACTGCGCGAGAACCCGGAAGCCGTCCGCGCGTCGCAACGCGCGCGTGGCGAGGACGAGACCGTGGTCGACGCGCTGCTGTCCGCCGACGAGCGCCGCCGGGCCGCCATCGCCCGCGCCGACGCGCTGCGCGGCGAGCAGAAGGCGTTCGGCAAGCAGGTCGGCCGGGCCAGGGGCGAGGAGCGCGACGCGCTGCTGGCCAAGGGCAAGGAGCTGGCGGGCGAGGTCAAGGCCGCCGAGGCCGAGCAGTCCGCCGCCGAGGCCGAGCTGACCGAGCTGCACCGCGCCGTGCCGAACGTGGTCCACCCCGACGCCCCCGAGGGCGGCGAGGACGACTACGTGGTGGTCAAGCACGTCGGGGAGAAGCGGGAGTTCGACTTCGAGCCGCTGGACCACCTCGACCTGGGCGTGAAGCTCGGCGCGATCGACATGGAACGCGGCGCGAAGGTGTCCGGCTCGCGGTTCTACTTCCTCACCGGCGTGGGCGCGCAGCTGGAGCTCGCGCTGCTCAACATGGCCGTCGCCCAGGCCACCGCGGCCGGGTTCAAGCTGATGATCACGCCGACGCTGGTGCGTCCCGAGATCATGGCGGGCACCGGGTTCCTCGGCGCGCACGCGAGCGAGATCTACCGCCTCGAAGCCGACGACCTGTACCTCGTCGGCACCTCGGAGGTGCCGCTCGCG
Organism: Actinosynnema sp. NPDC023658; assembly: GCF_040639995.1. Taxonomy (NCBI): domain Bacteria; kingdom Bacillati; phylum Actinomycetota; class Actinomycetes; order Pseudonocardiales; family Pseudonocardiaceae; genus Actinosynnema; species Actinosynnema sp. NPDC023658. The sequence goes on from NZ_JBFAAX010000260.1 coordinate 1,677, forward strand.
GGCTACCACGCCGACGAGATCCTGGACGGCCCGAAGCGGTACGCGGGCTGGTCGTCGTGCTACCGCCGCGAGGCGGGCTCGTACGGCAAGGACACCCGCGGCATCATCCGCGTGCACCAGTTCAACAAGGTCGAGATGTTCTCCTACGTCAAGCCGGAGGACGCCGAGGCCGAGCACGCCAAGCTGCTGGCCTGGGAAGAGGAGATGCTGGCCAAGATCGACGTCCCCTACCGGGTCATCGACACGGCCGCCGGCGACCTGGGCACCTCGGCCGCGCGCAAGTTCGACTGCGAGGCGTGGATCCCGACCCAGCAGGCCTACCGCGAGCTGACCTCCACCTCGAACTGCACCACGTTCCAGGCCCGGCGGCTCAACGTCCGCTACCGCGACGAGAACGGCAAGCCGCAGATCGCCGCCACGCTCAACGGCACCCTGGCCACCACCCGCTGGATCGTCGCCATCCTGGAGAACCACCAGCAGGCCGACGGCTCGGTCGTGGTGCCCGAGGCGCTGCGCCCGTTCCTGGGCCTGGACGTCATCAAGCCCAACTGAGACCGGGCCGGCTCACGCCCAACCGAGCTGCCCGAACTCACCGCCGAGGGGCACCGACTCCGGTATGTCGTCGCCGGAGTCGAGTGCCTCCAGCAGGCGCAGCACGTCCACGGCCCCGTCGTCGTCCCCGAACTCGGTCAACGCGGTCTCCAGCAGCGGCCGGGCCTCCTCCGGACGCCCCTGGGCCCACCGCACGCACGCCAGCAGCGCGTCGCACCTGCCGGCGGCCAACCGCATCGACGGGTCGTCGGCCCGCTCCCGGTACAGCGACGCGGCCTTGGTCAGCTGCGCACCGGCCCGGTCGAGGTCACCGACCTCGATCGCCGGCACGGCCGACTCCCGCAACGCCCACGCCACCCCCGCCCGGTCGCCGTGGTCGTACTGCCACTCCACGACCTCCGCCAGGTGGGCGGCGACGGCGTCCACCTCGCCCGACGCCCGTTGCACGCTGGCCAACACGTCCAGCGCCGCCACGTGCCCGGTCAGCGACTCGGGCGTCGGGTCCGCCTGGCACCGGGCCCGCCGCACGCCGACCTCCCGCTTGGCCAGTTCCGCGGCGACCGGCAGCAACCCCCGCTCGGCACTGGTCACGGCCCCGCACCGCAGCACCTCCGCCGCCGACTCCGCCAGCGGGAACCGGTCCGCCAGCTCCACGCTCACCTCCGGCAACCCCGCCATCCCCGGCGACTCCGACCACAGGTGCAGCAACAACGTCGCCGCGTTCTCCACCTTCCCCCGGGACATGCACGACCGAACACCCTTCATCACCTTGTCCATCGGCACACAGTACCGTTTGCGTGACGCAAAACTGCGTTTACCAATTGGGTGAAACCGAAATAGGTTCGATTACGGAGAGTCGCTAAGGTGATCGAATGGCGGTAGGCACCACGCGCGGCAAGCGGAAGCTCGGCGCTCTCATGGAGGGCTACCTCGCACAATCGGGGATCAAGGCGGACAAGGTCATCAAGGAGGTGCGCACCTCCCGCTCGACCTGGAACCGCATGATCGCCGGCGAGGCCCGGCCGAGGTGGGCGACCTTCATCGCCATCCTGGCGGTGATGAAGGTCAGCGACGAGGACCGCGAACGCGCGCTGGCGCTCTGGGAGGTGGCCGACGACGAGGCCGCACCCATCGAGCACGCGGCCCTGCTGCCCAAGAGCTACCTGCGCTTTCGCCGCGACGAGGCGGAAGCGGTGATCGAGCGGACGGCCGACGCGGTGTTGATCCCCGGGCTGCTCCAGACACCCGAGTACGCCTCGGCCGTGGCGGTCGGGAACCGGTTCCTGCTCCCCGGTGAGAACTGGGACGAGAAGGCCGGACCGGAGCGCAGGGACAGGCAGGGTTTGCTGCGCCGCCAACCGGAACCGCTCATCCTGCACGCGCTCATCGACGAGGCGGCACTGCGCCGGGAGATCGGCGGCCCGGAGATCATGCGAGCGCAGTGGGAGCACCTGCTCCAGGCCGTGCAGTGGCAGAACGTGACGATCCAGGTGATCCCGAATGGTGCTGGTGCCTACGGCGCGCTGTCCGGGACACTGATCATCTACGACTTCCCCGGTGATGACCTGGGCTCGGCCTACGTGGACAGCCTGATCGGCCTGAGCCCGGTCGAGGACGAGCCGGGCGTCACCCGGCTGCGCGCGGTGTGGGAAGACGCGGCCACCCGCGCGTTGTCGGTCGAGGAGACCACCGACTTGATTCGAACAGTGAGGGGATCATGAGAAAGCGATTGGTCCGGGACGGCCGGGTGTACTTCACCTCCAGCGCCAGCAACACCGCGAGCGCGTGCGTCGGGGTGTCGGTGGAGGTGACTCGCGCCGGGGTGCTGGACACGAAGAACCCCGGCGGTGACGTGCTGGAGTTCGGCAGGGCCGCGTTCACGGCGTTCCTGGGGTCGCTCAGGTCCAGCTGAGCTCGACCTGGCCGGCCACGTGCCCGCCGATCTCCAACGCCGACGTCGCGGCGGGTGAGGGCGCGTTCAGCACGTGCACCTGCCGCGGCGCGGTGTCGATCAGGAAGTCGTCCACCAGCGAGCCGTCCGCCCGCATCGCCTGCGCCCGCACGCCCGCCGACGCGCGCACCAGGTCGTCCTCCCGGATCGCGGGCACGAGCCGGGCGAGGCTGGCCGCGAAGCGCTTGCGCGACAACGACCGCATCACCTCCTCCGCCCCGGTCCGGGCGAACCGCCGCGCCAATCGCCACGTGCCGGGGAACCGGGCCACGTCGGCCACGTCCGCCGCCGAGAAGTCCCGCCACCGGTACCCCTCGCGCCGCAGCGCCAGCACGGCGTTCGGCCCGGCGTGCACGCTGCCGTCGAGCATCCGGGTCAGGTGCACGCCCAGGAACGGCAGCGCCGGGTCCGGCACGGGGTAGATCAGCCCGCGCACCAGCCGTCGCCGGTCGTGGCGCAGCTCGTAGTACTCGCCGCGGAACGGCACGATCGCCGCCGACGGCGTCACGCCCGCCAGCCGCGCCACCCGGTCGCTGTGCAGGCCGGCGCAGTTGACCAGCGCGTCCGCCCGCACGACACCCCGCGTGGTGGCCACCTCGACGCCACCGCCGCTGAGCGCGCGCCGGATCGCCAACGCGGGCGTGTGCAGCCGCAGGTCGTGCCCGTTGAGCTCGCGCACGAGCGCCGCGCACACGGCCGGGAAGTCGATGATCCCGGTGCTCTCCACCCGCAGCGCGGCCACCGCCGCCACCTCGGGCTCGTGCTCGCGCGCCTCGTCCACGCCGATCCGCCGCACCGGCACCCCGTTGGCCTCGGCCCGCTCGGCCAGGGCCTCCAGGCGCGGCACCTCGTCCGGCGAGGTGGCGACGACGAGCTTGCCGCACACGTCCACCGGCACGCCGTGCTCCCGCGCGTAGGCGACGATCGAGGCGTTGCCCGCCACCGACATCCGCGCCTTCAACGACCCCGGCTTGTAGTACAGGCCCGCGTGCACGACGTTGCTGTTGTGGCCGGTCTGGTGCGCCGCCCACCGCGGCTCCTTCTCCAGCACGACCACGTCGTGACCGCGCCGGGCCAGCTCCCGCGCCGTCGCGAGGCCCACGATCCCGCCACCGATCACCACGACTCGTCGCACAGCGGAGAACCTAGCCGACCAGTTCGGGCAGGACGTCGGCCGCGACCCGCTCCAGCACCGCCTCGCTGCCCGCGAACGGGCCGTCCGCGCGCGGCCAGTGCACGACCAGGTCGGTGAACCCGAGCGCGCGGGCCCGGCCCGCCACGTCCCGGAAGTGCTCGACGCTGGTCAGCGAGTACGCCGGGGACGAGTCGACGCTGAGGTGGAAGTCGACGGACTCCTTGGCCCTCCCGATGCCGGCCAGCACCTCCTTGAACCGTTCCACCAGCCGGGCCAGGCCCTGCCACCACGCCGTCTCGTCGTCCGCGTCCGGGCCGGTGGTGATCCAGCCCGTGCCGTACTTCGCCGCCACGCCCATCGCCTTCGGGCCGTTCGCCGCGACGACGAACGGCAGCCGGGGCCGCTGCACGCAGCCCGGCGCGCTGCGAGCGTCGCGGATCTCGTAGTACTCGCCGCTGAACGTGGTCCGGTCCTGGGCCAGCAGCAGGTCCAGCGTCGTGACGAACTCCTCGAACCGGCCCTGCCGGCTGCGCGGCGAGGTGTCGCCCATCACCTCGGTGTCGTATCCCACACCGCCCGCGCCGACGCCGAGCGTGAAGCGGCCGTCGGAGAGGTCGTCCAGGGCGAGCAGCTCGCGGGAGAACGGCACCGGGTGGCGGAAGTTCGGCGTCGCGACGAGCGTGCCGAGCCGGATGCGCCCGGTCACCGCGGCGGCCGCTGCCAGCGTCGGAACGGCGCCGAACCACGGTCCGTCGACCAGCGAGCGCCACCCGAGGTGGTCGTAGGTCCAGGCGTGGTGGAAGCCGTACTCCTCGGCGGCCTTCCACTTGTGCTCGGCCATCCACCAGCGGTGTTCGGGCAGGATCACGATGCCAGTGCGCACCCGCCGACGTTATCGGAGAGCCCGCGCGGGAGTGCACGATGTGGGGGTGCAGAGACCATCCCTTGTGGCATCCGACGTCGACGGCACCCTGCTCACACCCCTGGGGCGGGTCAGCCCGCGTACGGCGGACCTGGTCGGCCGCGTGCTGGCCGCCGACGTCCCGTTCGTCCTGGCCACCGGCCGCCCGCCCCGCTGGCTGCCGGACGTGGCCGCCGCCGCGGGCCTCACCGGCTACGCCGTGTGCTCCAACGGGGCGGTGGTCTACGACATCGGCCAGGACCGGGTGGTCTCCGCCGAGCTGCTCACGCCCGAGCAGCTGACCGACCTGGCGTCCGTGCTGGACGAGGCGCTGCCCGGCTGCGCGCTGGCGTCCGAGCGCGTCGGTGAGTCAGGCCGCCAGGCGGACGAGACCGAGTTCATCTCCGACGAGCACTACCTGCACCCGTGGGTGGAGGGCGCGCAGCCGCTGCCCGGTCACCAGCGGGCCCAGCTGCTCGGCAAGCCGGCGGTGAAGCTGCTGGTCAGGCACCCGAACATGGCCTCCGACGAGATGGCGCGGGCCGTCGAGCCGCTCGTGGGCGACTCCGTGGCCCTGACCTGGTCGACCAACGAGGGCCTGCTGGAGTTCGCCGCGCCCGGCGTGACCAAGGCGACCGGCCTGGCCGCCGTGGCCGACCTGCTCGGCGTGGCGGCGGGCGGGGTGCTGGCGTTCGGGGACATGCCCAACGACGTGCCGATGCTCACCTGGGCCGGTCACGGCGTGGCCATGGCCAACGCCCACCAGGACGCCCTCGACGCCGCCGACGAGGTCACCGCGGCCAACTCCGAGGACGGGGTGGCACAGGTCCTGGAGCGGTGGTTCTAGGCTGCCGGTGACCCCGAACCGACCCACACCCAGACCCTTGGAGAGACACCCGTGCGCGCACTCGTGACCGGCGGAGCCGGCTTCATCGGTTCAACCCTGGTCGACAGGCTCCTGAGGGACGGGCACGAGGTGCACGTCGTCGACGACCTCAGCCGGGGCAAGCGGACCGAGCCCGCCGACCCGGCCCACGCCGACCGCTACTCGTTCTCGCGGGTCGACATCACCTCGCCCGAGCTGGCCGACGTGGTGGCGTCGTTCTCGCCCGAGGTCGTGTTCCACCTGGCCGCGCAGATCGACGTGCGCGTGTCGGTGGCCGAACCGCTGCTGGACGCCACCAAGAACGTGCTCGGCACGGTCAACCTGGCCGAGGCCGCCCGCCGCGCCGGCGTGCGCAAGGTGCTGTTCGCCTCGTCCGGCGGCTCGATCTACGGCACGCCCGAGGCGCTGCCGGTGTCCGAGGCCACGCCGATCAACCCGAAGTCGCCCTACGCGGCGTCCAAGGTGTCCGGCGAGGTGTACCTGAACACCTACCGGCAGCTGTACGGCCTGGAGTGCACCCACCTGGCGCTGGCCAACGTGTACGGCCCCCGGCAGGACCCGCACGGCGAGGCGGGCGTGGTGGCCATCTTCGCGTCCGCGCTGCTCGCGGGCCGTCCGACGAAGGTCTTCGGCGACGGCGGCAACACCCGTGACTACGTATTCGTCGAGGACGTCGTGTCGGCGTTCATCGCCGCGTCCGGCGAGGCGGGCGGCGGTCGCCGGTACAACATCGGCACCGCGCACCAGGTGTCCGACCGCGAGCTGCACACCCTGGTCGCGCAGGCGGCCGGCGTGGCCGACGAGCCCGAGTTCGCCCCGGCCCGCCTGGGCGACCTGCGCGCGTCGGCCATCGACCCGTCGCTCGCGCAGGCCGAGCTGGGCTGGAAGCCGGAGGTCGACATCGCCACCGGCGTGCGGCTGACCGTGGACTACT
>NZ_JBFAAX010000261.1:0-8006 GCF_040639995.1 Actinosynnema sp. NPDC023658
GCCTCGTGGGGCGCTCTCGGCCGGACACCGCGCAGCGCGCGCCGGGCGCGGTCGGTGGCCCGGTCCGCCTTGATCGCGTAAGCCCGGTCCAGGCAGAACAGGCGTTCGGCGTCGTCGGTGACGAGCTCCGCGAGCCAGCGCCAGGCGGGCTCGTAGTCGGCGTCCTCGGCCAGCGCCACGCCCAGCAGTTCCCGAGCCCCGGCGGGGTCCGCGGTGCGCAGGGCGATCGCGCGGTGCGTGAGCGTGACGGCGGTGTCGGGCTTTTCAGGCACCGGGTGGACGCTAGGCGGACCACCCGGTGCCCGATCGAGGATCCCCTGACCGGGGGAGAGGTCACTCGTCCTGGCGACCGTCCTCGTCCTCGATGTGCATGGCCGCCTGCTCCGGGCCCAGGGGGTAGCTCCGGCCGGCCTCGTCCGCGACGGCCCTCGGCTCGTCGTCGGTGAGGTCACCGTCGTCGTCGGTGTACTGGGGGCCGGTCGCGTCCCCGGTGCTCAGGTGGTGGTCGGCCGTGCCGCGGTCCAGTCCTTCCTGCTGCTCGGACACCGCTCGCGATCCCTCGTCGGCCATGGTGACTCCTTCCGGGTAGGCACCTGTGGGTCGGACACCCGTGGGTTACCCATCGCTCGTGGGGTATCCCGTCTGTTTGCCCGCGTGCGCGCCGGTGAACCCCGAAAGGCATGACGAGGAGCCGCACGACGGCGGTGTCGGTCGACGCCTGGGGCGTCGACCTGGACGCCGACCTCGGTGTTCCCGACGAACCGGCCGGTGTGGTGGTGTTCGCGCACGGTTCGGGGAGCTCGCGGCACAGCGGGCGCAACCGGGCCGTGGCCGAGGCGCTGCGCCGGGACGGGTACGCGACCCTGCTGCTGGACCTGCTGACCGAGCGCGAGGAGCGGGAGGACCGCGTCACGGGACAACTGCGGTTCGACATCGGGCTGCTGGCGGAGCGGGTGGCGGCGTCGGTGGAGTGGGCGTCGCGGGCCCGCGTCACGCGGGGGCTGCCGATCGGGCTGTTCGGGGCCAGCACGGGCGCGGCGGCGGCGCTGGTGGCGGCGGCCGGGACGTACCTGGTCAAGGCGGTGGTGTCGCGCGGCGGTCGACCGGACCTCGCGGGTCGTGCGCTGGAGCGGGTGCGCGCGCCGACGTTGTTGGTGGTGGGTGGCCGGGACGAGCAGGTGCTGGACCTGAACCGGTCGGCGGCCGAGCGGTTGGTGGCGTCGTGGCGCATCGAGGTGGTCGAGGGCGCGACGCACCTGTTCGAGGAGCCGGGCGCGCTGGACGAGGTGGCCTGGCTGGCGGGCTCGTGGTTCCGCGACCACCTGTGATTCCCGCGGCCACTGCCGACGCGACTGCCCGTGGGACGACCGCTCGTGGCGAGCGAGGACTTGAGCCGACCGGACGCGGTGTGGGCGGGGGTCCGCGTCACGCCGCGCCCGGCCGGCGCGGTCACGGCCTCAGCCGCGCCGCCACTTCTGGTTCGCCGTGCCGCCGCAGTCCCACAGCTGGAGCACCGCGTCGTTGTCCGGGTTCCAGTCCGCGATGTCGACGCACTTGTTCGCCTGCGGGTTGACCAGGTCGCCCGCCGCGGTCAGCACGAACTGCTGCGCCGGGTTGCCGCTGCACGTCGCCACCTGGATCGCCGCCCCGTTGGCGGTCGAGCCCCAGGCCACGTCCATGCACATGTTGTTCTGCGTGCGCAGCGTCCCGCCGGTGGACTCCCACTTCTGGTTCGTGCCACCCGTGCAGTCCCACACGATCAGGCGCTGGCCGTCCGCGAAGTTCCAGTTCGGCACGTCGACGCACTTGCCGTGCCACGCGCTGACGATGCTGCCCGCCGGCCCGGCCGGGGGAGGGCCGCCCGCGCCGAACGGGGTCAGGGTGATGCCCGCCGAACGGGGGTCGCCGTCGTGCACCAGCGACTCCTGCGCCTGCACGTCGTCGAACGCGAACCCGTACGCCCTGCCGTCGACCATGTTCTGGTGCACCAGCCGCGAGTAGTGGTTGGTGATGGAGCCCTTGTAGAAGTCCGCGGGCCCGCCGCCGGGCTGCGTGTCGATCGTGCCGAGCGTGGAGCGGTGCAGCGCGGCGCACAGGGTGCGGGCGATCGGGCCGACGACCTGGTCGTTGGGCGCGGCCAGGGCGCCGTGCCCGCCCCACACGGTCGCCGTGGACGGCTTGGCGAACGACGCCACCTGCCGGCCCGACGAGTCGGTGAAGTTCATCGTGGTGCCCGACGTGCGGCCGAAGTAGCGGATGTCCGGCCGGTCGGTGAACGGCACCACGGTCAACGTCCTGGTGGTGTAGGCGTTCCACGCCTGCGTGATGTACGGGTCGAGGTAGGCGCGGTCGAACAGGCCCGCGTCCGCCGCCTTGCCGGGCGCGAGCACGCGCACCACCGTGCCGTCGGCCCGGGTGCGGACGGTGTTCGCCCAGCCGGCCTGGCCGCGCAGGCCGTTGATCACGTTGTCGCGGCCGTTGGAGACCAGCTCGCCGGTCTTCTTCGTCACGCCGCTCGCGCCCGTCACCGACACCGCGTGCGGCACGGCGAACTGGTCCACCTGGGAGCTGTTCAGCCACAGGCCCGCGTCGTTGTAGGTGAACTCGCTCCAGTCGAACAGGATGTCGCGGTTCGGGTCGCTCGGTGACCACGGCGCGGGCTGCACGAGGCCGTCCGGCGTGAGGAAGAACTTCAACTTCTCCCCGAACGACATGTAGACGCGGCCGGAGATGAACCTCGGCACGCGCAGGGTGGTGCTGCCGCCGTTGGCCGGGCCCGGGATCGACACGTCCGGCGCGGGCACGGGCGGGTTCGCGCCCGGCGACCACGGGGTGAAGGCGCCCGCCTGGTTGACGTACCCGAGCCGGCCGCCGGGGCGGATGTCGGTGCCCAGGACGTACAGGTGGACGGCCTCGGAGCGGCCGCTGTTGTTGGTGACGGTGATCGGCAGCAGGTCGGGCCCGACGGCCGCGGCCGGTGTGGCGGCGGCCAGTGAGGCGGAGGTGGCCAGCGCGGCGAAGGCGCTCAGCCACTTCGTCAAGGTGCGCATCGGTGCGACTCCTCGGTGCAGGACAGGGTCACGCGTCCTCGCGGCCGGGTTCCAGGGCGGCCGTGAGAGCGCTTCCACAAGCGTTGTGCAGTGGTTGGACCAATGTCAAGACCGGATCGTGACGCGGACGACTGGAGTCCGATGTGGAGAGGCGACCAGAGTGGGGGCATGACCTACGACGTCGAGTCCGTCCGCGCCCGCTTCCCGTCCCTCGCCACCGGCACCGCCCACTTCGACGGGCCGGGCGGCTCGCAGGTGCCCGCCGCGGTCGGGGACGCGGTGCGGGACGCGCTGACCTCGTCCCTGGCCAACCGGGGCGTGGTGACCGCCGCCGAACGCGCGGCCGACGCGATCGTGCAGGACGCCCGGCGCGCGATGGCGGACCTGCTCGGCGCGGCGCCGGAGGGCGTGGTGTTCGGGCGCAGCACGACGCAGCTGACCTACGACTTCGCCCGCACCCTGGCCCGCACCTGGCGTCCCGGTGACGAGGTGGTGGTGACCAGGCTGGACCACGACGCGAACGTGCGGCCGTGGGTGCAGGCGGCCGAGGCGGTGGGCGCGGTGGTCCGGTGGGCCGCGTTCGACCCGGCGACCGGCGAGCTGACCGCGGCGGACGTGGCCGAGGTGCTGTCCGAGCGCACCCGGCTGGTGGCCGTCACGGCGGCGTCCAACCTGATCGGCACCCGCACGCCGGTGGCGGAGATCGCCGCCCTGGCGCACGAGCGCGGCGCGCTGTGCTACGTGGACGGTGTGCACCTCACCGCGCACCACCCGGTCGACGTGGAGGCGTTGGGGGCGGACTTCTTCGCGTGCTCGCCGTACAAGTTCTTCGGGCCGCACCTCGGTGTGGTCGCGGGGCGGCCGGAGGTGCTCGCGCCGCTGCGGCCGGAGAAGCTGCTGCCGTCGTCGGACGCGGTGCCCGAGCGGTTCGAGCTGGGCACGCTGCCCTACGAGCTGCTGGCCGGCTGCACGGCCGCGGTGGACTTCATCGCCGGGCTGGTCGAGTCGACGGGCGACCGCCGTGCCCGGATCGAGGCGTCCCTGACGGCCGTGGGCGAGCACGAGGACCGGTTGTGCGGCCAGGTGGAGGCGGGGCTGGAGTCGTTGCCGGGTGCGGTCGTGTGGTCGCGCGCCCGGTCGCGCACGCCCACCGTGCTGGTCACCTTCGCGGACCACGCGGCGGCCGACGCGTACCGGTACCTGGCCGGGTTGGGCGTGAACGCGCCGGCGGGGTCGTTCTACGCGATCGAGACGTCCCGGTGGCTCGGGCTGGGCGACACCGGCGGGCTGCGGATCGGCCTGGCCCCCTACTCGACCGACGCCGAGGTGGCCCGGTTGCTCGACGGGCTGGCCGGGTTCCTGCGCTCGGCCTAGCCGCCATCCGGTCGGGCGCGGCGCGGGCCGGTCGGGTCGGCGCAGGTCGGTCAGCGGTGGCGCGGGCCGAACCTCATGCGCAGGCGGTCGACGGCGACACCGAGCAGCGGGCGGTGGGGCAGCAGCCAGGCCAGCGGGCCGTCGGGGGCGATGTCCCAGGCGGCCCGCGCCGGGCTCACCCGACCGGTCGCGCGCAGTGGCGTGCGGGCCAGGCCGTCACCGAACGCCTGCCACGTCGACACCGCCACCGGCAGCCGCACGCCGAACCTCGACGCCCTGACCCGGACCGAGGCGATCGGACCCTGCGAGTCACGGGCGGACGCGGCCAGGTCGTCGCCCCACTCGAAGTCGGCCACCTCCTTCGGGATGCCCCACAGCGCACGACCGCCCGCCAGGGAGACCGGGCTGTCCACCCAGATCCGGGCGATCGACACGCCGATCCGGAACCCCCGCCGCACCAGCACCGCCGCCAGCACCTCGTGGTAGGCCAGGCCGGGCGGCCGGTAGTCGACGAACGCCGTGCCGACCAGCGCCCGCCCGGCCACCGTCACCGGGCGCACCGGCAGCGGTGGCAGCGCGGTCGCCGGGACCAGCCACGCGGACACGCAAGCCCGACCGTGCAGCACCCACGGTTCCGGCGGGAAGTCCACCATCGAGGCCCCTCACCCCGGCCGCCGAACGCGCCGGACACGCTCACCATCGTCGGATCGACCACCACCCGCCACCCTGCCACCGATCGCGCGTTTGGGTCGCCCGTGCCGTGCGCCGCCGGTCGACCGGACCGGCTGGTGGGGATCCGCCGTTGGAGATCGGCGGCTGCGGCAGGCGACTGCCCGGCACGTCCGTGCCAGGGCCGGACCACGGCTCGTTCGAATGACGGCCGGTAGTCACCGGCCCAGGCCGCGACGGGCGCGGGTCGGTGGTGGCGGGGCGTCGGTGGTCGGGCCGGTGTCGAGGCTCGTGTAGGCGTCGAGCCAGCCGGTGGCGCGGTAGTCGCCGCGCCTGGTGAACACGGCGACCCCGGTCGCGGTCGGCTCGTCGTCGTCGGCCACCGGGGAGGGGAGGGTCGCGCCCGTGCCGCCGGTGACCGTCGCGGTGTCGGTGTGGGCGGCCAGGGCGTAGTTCGTCGTGCGCTCGCGCAGCAATGCGGTGTAGCCGGCGTGGTCGAGGACGCACCCCGCCGGCGACCGCCCCGGTGACCAGTCCGGCGCGCGGACACCCCGGGCTACCGCCGAGCGCCACAGGTCCGGCACGACCTCCCGCAGGTGGGCGCGGGTCGCCATCTCCTCGCACATCCACAGCAACCGGCCCGCGCCGCGGCCCGGTGCCAAAGCCCGCCAGCGGACCCGGTGGTCCAGGTCGGCGGCCACCACGGCGATCCACGGGTGCACGGTGCCCAGCACGCCCTGCGCGGCCAGCCACGCCAGGAACCTCGGCGCCTGCTCGTACACCGGGTGCAGGGTGGCCATCGGGATGCCCCCGGCCACCCGGCGCCCGCGGGCCTTGCCGCCGCCGAACAGGTGCGGCGACCGCGCGGCCAGCAGCAGCGCCGCCCACGCCAGGTCGCCGGGCGCGGTCGTCGTCTGCGAACCCAGGCCCTTGACCGACGTCGTGTTGGTGATCTGCGACGTCTTGCCGCCCGCCTTGATCACCGTGGCCACCGCGGGCCGCACCGGCTCCGGCACCGGGATGCCCGCCAGGTCCCGCACCGCGACCGACAGCACCAGGCTCAGCGCGTTCTCCGCCTCGTCCGGGTCGTGCGGCACCGGCAGCAGGCCGAGCGTGCGGCGCAACCGGTGCCCGGTGTGGGTCGACACCATCATCCGGGCCGTCAGCCTGCCCAGCTCGGTGATCGCCAACCGGCCGTCGTTCGACGTCAGGTGCCCCTCGTCCACGAGGAACGACACGGCCTCCTGCACCGGCTCCAAGTCGTCGTCCCCCTGCGCGTGCGCCAGCGTCTCGACCCACCACGCCTGCGCGTCGTCCATCGTGCCGATCCGCCCCTGCAGCACCTCGGCCAGGACGTGGTCGGGCAGCGAGTCGCGGATCCGCGAGTAGACCGAGTACCCGGCGACCAGCCTGGTCTGCCAGTCGGCGCGCTGCGTCTCGTCGACCACCAGGTACGACCAGCCCTCGGTCTCACCGGCGCCGATGCGCCCGGCCCGGCCGAACATCTGCAGCACGGTCGAGGTGTCGATGGGTTCGCCGCCGATCGACACGTCCCGCACGATCACGGCCCGCGCGGGCAGGTTCACGCCGGCGGCGACGGTGGACGTGGCGACCAGGACGTCCGCCTCCCGTGCGCGGAACGCCCGTTCAGCGGCGTGCTTGTGCTCGTAGTCGGCGTAGTGCAGGCGGACGCCGACCTCCGCGCAGGCCTTCGTCAAGCCGTCGACGTCGTCGGCGGCCACGGTGTGCACGGGTGCGCCCCGGTCGGCGGCGATCGCCATCGCGGTGGAGCGCACGTTGCGCTTCGAGCCGCAGAACACCAGCACGCTGCCGCCCTCCGCGGTGTGCCGGTGGGTCAGGTCGAGCACGACCTGCTCGCGCAGGCGGTTGTTCGCGGTGAAGCCGGACGCGGCCGGGATCGTCGGCAGCTGCCACGTCACCCGGGACGGTCGCCAGGTCGTCGCCACCAGGTCCGCTTCGAGCCACTCGGCCACCTCGGCGGCGTTGGACACCGTCGCGGAGAGCCCGACGATCCGGACCGGCGAGTCCGTGCCGCGCACGCGGGCCAGCAGCGCTTCCAGCAACGCGCCGCGGCCGGGGCTGCCGAGCAGGTGGATCTCGTCCACCACCAGGCAACCGACCTCACCGAGGGCCGCCTGGAGCGAACTGGCCCGGCAGATCGCCTCGAACTTCTCCGTGGTGGCGACCCAGAGGTCGGCCGCCTTGACCGCTTCCACGTCGACCGCGTACTCGCCGGACAGGCGTTCGACGCGCAGGCCCTCGGTGCGCCACGTCTCCAGCTCGCGGTCCAGCTCGTCGGTGAGCGAGCGCTGCGGGACGAGCCAGGCGGCCTTGCGCCCCTCGTGCAGGATCGCCTTCAGCACGGCCAGCATGCCCATCGCCGTCTTGCCCGCACCGGTCGGAGCCGTGATCAACAGGTGGGAGTCACCGTCCACCAGGTGCGGCGCGGCCTGGGCCTGCGCGGGGTTGAGCACGGGGAACGGCAGGAACCGCGCCCAGTCGTCCGGCACGTGCCGCCGCACCGGCACGGGGTCGGGCACGTCGCCCGGGTCGACCGGTTCGTGCAGGTCCCACAACATCCCGAAGGCCAACCGGGCCGCCCGCGCCCCGTCACCGCCCACCGACTCGCACCGCTCCGGCACCACCCCGCCGACGTCGGACAGCCAGGCGGTGGCCGACGTCGCGGACACCTCCTCCTGCTCCAACCAGTGCCGCACGGCCCGGAACGGCACTCCGGCGTCACCCAGCCGCGCCCGCAACCCGTCGAACTCGGGCCGGTCGGGCAGCACGACCCGCGCGTCCACGCCGGGCGGCACGGGCGGCACGTCCATCGCCGGGTCGACCGCCTTGCACCACCACCCGGGACGCGACTCGAGCGCCGCCAACGCCGGC
>NZ_JBFAAX010000262.1:0-7998 GCF_040639995.1 Actinosynnema sp. NPDC023658
CCCGGCCACCGGCTCCCGGAGGACGTCGGGAAGGGGCGCGGACGACCGTCACAGGTACTTGTTGGCCAGCTCCGAGTACTCCTTCTCCAGGTCGTCGGCCAGGTAGGCCACGTACGCCCACGGCACCTCGTGCACGTGGTCCCGCATTCCGAGCAGGTGGCGCTTCGCCCGCGGCGCGTCGTCGGCCAGGGCGAACGCCGCCGCGAACAGGTTGTGGGCCTGGAGCGAGCGCGGGTGGGGCTTGTTCGGGGTCGAGTCCCACTTGTCCGCCGCCGTCGCGATCTCCTCCCGGTGCCGGGTGAAGTAGCGCATCTTCAAGCTCGCGATCTTCAGCGCCGACCGCGCCTGCACGGCGTCCTCGAACTGCTCCAGGAAGATCTCGAAGTGCGCCAGCGGCAGCATGGCCACGACCGGGTCGCCGGGAGGTGCGGCGTCCACGCTGCCCTGCGCGAACGCCATCATCTCCTCGGCCGACCCGCCCCACTTGGCGGCGAGGATCTGCAACCGGGTCCAGTGCGCCGGGTACAGCGACGCGCACCGCGCCACGATCTCCCGCCACACCTCGTCCTTCTGGTCGCGGTCCACCTGGAGCCCGAGCCCGGCGGTCTGCAGCTGCGCCCACGGCACCGCGTCGCGCGGCAGGATCTTCGCGGCCTCGTGCAGCGGGCCCACGGCCTTGCGCAGGGTGCCGAAGAAGACCTTGAACCGGTCCTTGCCGACGCTGTCGGCCCGCCCCGAGCCGCGGATGGCCCACGCCTCCCGGATGAACGCCGTGCCGGCCAGCAGCCACAGGTCGGGGTCGGTGTTGTTCTTCGCCAGCTCCAGCAGCTCGTCGGCGTGGCCGATGGCGTGCTCGCCCAGCACCTCGACCCGCAGGGCCCGCACCTCGGGCTCGTCGCGGCACTCCGCGAGCACCGTGGTCGCCGCCCTCAGGTGACCCGCGTCCATCTCCTCCGCCGCGATGTCCAGGATCGCGTCGTCGTAGGTGTGGTCCCGCACCACCTCGCGGGCGACCGCGGCAGGCCGCTTCCTCCGGAAAATCCCCACTCCAGCGACCTTACTTTCCTCCGAGCCCGAGTGGCCTAAGTCTTTCGTAGAGCCGAACAGGGCCTTTCTGCGGTTGTCCCCAAGCGTACGTGCGCGGTGGGGTGGAGGCCTCGACAGGAGGGGGAAATCCGATGCGAGGACGAGTGGCCGCCGCCGTGTGCGCGGCCCTGATCGGCGCGGCGCTGCCGGCGTACGCGCAGGCCCGGGCGGGGGACCCGCGGCTGGACCAGACCATCACGTGGGCGGCGTGCGCGGACATCGAGGGCCTGGAGTGCGGGACGTTCCAGGCGCCGTTCGACTGGCGCACGCCGTCGGACGGCCGCAAGATCACCATCGCGGTGAGCAGGCTCAAGGCGCGCGGGGGCGAGGCCAGGGGTTCCGTGCTGACCAACCCGGGCGGTCCCGGCGGCCCCGGGCGGACGTTGCCGCTGCTCTACACCGGCCGCACGAAGCTGGTCGAGGCGATGGACGTCATCGGCATCGACCCGCGCGGCACGGGGGCCAGCACGAACACCACCTGCGGTGGCTTCGACTGGCTCACGCTGACCGACCCGCGCGACCGCAGCCGGGCCAACACCGAGCTGCTCTACGACGCCGCCGAGCTCCAGGCGAAGGCCTGCCAGACCCGGTCCGGCGAGTTCGGCAAGGTGGTCAACACCGAGCAGACCGTCCGCGACCTGGACCTGCTGCGCCGGCTGCTGGGCCGGGAGAAGATCAACTGGATCGGCTACTCCGGCGGCACCTGGATGGGCGCCTACTACGCCACCTACTTCCCGGACCGGGTGGACAAGTTCGTGCTCGACTCCAACACCGACTTCACCGGCACGTTCCAGGACGTCTTCGACAACTTCGGCTACGGCTTCGAGCGCCGGTTCCGGGTCGACTTCCTGCCCTGGGTGGCCCGGTACGACAGCCTCTACCACCTGGGCACGACCG
Organism: Actinosynnema sp. NPDC023658; assembly: GCF_040639995.1. Lineage (NCBI taxonomy): Bacteria > Bacillati > Actinomycetota > Actinomycetes > Pseudonocardiales > Pseudonocardiaceae > Actinosynnema > Actinosynnema sp. NPDC023658. The sequence goes on from NZ_JBFAAX010000262.1 coordinate 1,984, forward strand.
CCGAGCAGGTCCGCCAGGCCTACGAGACGACCCGCGCGAAGGTGGCCGCCGACCCGCTGTCGCTGCCGAACGGGTTCGTGGTCGACGGCGTCCAGCTGGACGTCATGCTGATCCAGGCGCAGTACAGCAAGCGGGCGTTCCCGGACGCGGCGGCGGCCCTGGCCTCGGTGAACCGGGCCGTCACGACCGGCGTGCCCACGCTCGCCACGTACCCGGACGCGCAGAACGCCACCTTCTACGCCATCACGTGCAACGACACCGAGTTCCGGCACAACCGGGCCACCCTGGCGCTGGAGGCCGAGCGGCTGGGCAGGCGGTACCCCCTGGCGGGCTACCTCCAGATGCTCGCGCCGTGCGCGTTCTGGGACCGGCCGGCGCTGCGGCTGGAGAAGCCGACCGGCAGGGGCGTGCCGCCGATCCTCATGGTGCAGTCCGAGCGCGACCCGGCGACGCCGCTGGAAGGCGCCCAGCGGGCCCACCGCGACTTCGCGGGCTCACGGCTGCTCACCGTGACCGACGAGGGCGACCACGGCGTCTACGGCTTCGGCAACCCGTGCGTGGACGACGTCGTGGAGGCGTTCATCGTGGACGGGAAGGTGCCGCCACGGGACCTGACCTGCCCGGGGATGCCGCTGCCCGACCCGACCGCGCCCACCGCCGCGACCGCGGGGCCGCTGGTCGCCTGGCCGCTGTGAGCACCGCGGCCGCCTAGGTCCCGGCGCCGCCGGCCTGCCGCCTGCGCGCGGCGTACACCCCGGCCTCGGTCCGGCGGTCGAAGCCGAGCTTGTGCAGCAACGAGGAGACGTAGTTCTTGACCGTCTTCTCGGCCAGGAACAGCCGGTTCGCGATCTGCCGGTTGGTCAGGCCCTCGGCGATCAGGTCGAGGATCCGCCGCTCCTGCGGGCTCAACGCCGCGTAGCGCGGGTCCTCGACCGGTCCGCCGCGCAGCCGTTGCAGCACGGTCGCGGTCACGCCGGAGTGCAGCAGCGAGCCGCCCGCGGCCAGGGTGCGGATCGCGGACACCAGGTCGTTGCCGGAGACCTGCTTGAGCATGTACCCGGCCGCGCCCGCCATGATCGCGCCGAACAGCGCCTCGTCGTCCGAGTACGAGGTCAGCATCAGGCACGCGGGCGGCGGCTGGACCGTCGACCGGATCTCCCGGCACACGGTGACCCCGTCGCCGTCGGGCAGCCGCACGTCGATCACCGCCACGTCCGGCCGGTGGAACGCGGCGGCGGACACGGCGGCGGCCGCGCTCTCCGCCTCACCGACGACGTCGATGTCCGGTTCGACCGCCAACAGCTGCTGCAGACCACGCCGGACTATCTCGTGGTCGTCCACCAACAGCACCGAGATGGACATGGCCCTCCCCACCCGCGACTCAGAAGCCCTACCCCGAGACCAGCGGCACGCGCCACGTCAGCGTTACACCACGGCCCTCGGCCGACTCGACCTCGCACGTACCGTCCCACCTAGCGGCCCGCGCTGTCATGTTCACCAGACCACCGGTGTGCCGGTCGCGACCGGACGGCAGGCCGGCGCCGTCGTCGCGCACGACCAGCCGCAGGTCCGTCGCGGACCGGTCCACCACGACCTCGACCTCGACGCGGTGCGCCGACGCGTGCCGGGCGGCGTTGGCCAGCGCCTCGCGCAGGGTCGCCAGCAGGTCCGGCCGCACGTGGTCGGGCACCACCGAGTCGATCGGCCCGTCCATCGTCAGCGCCGGCTCGAAGCCGAGCAGCCGGGTCGACTCCTGCACCACCTTCATCAGCTGGGCGCGCAGGTCGGCCGCGCCGGCGGGCGGCTCCTGGAGCGAGAAGATGGTGCGCCGGATCTCCCGGATGGTCTGGTCGACCTCGGTGACGAACTCGGTCAGCCGCTGCGCCACCACCGGCTGCTGCACCAGCCCGTTCATGCTCTGCAACCCCAGGCCGAGCCCGAACAGCCGCTGCACGACCAGGTCGTGCAGGTCGCGGGCGATCCGGTCGCGGTCCTCCAGCACGGCCAGCCGCCGTCCCGCCCCGGTGGCCCGGGTGAACTCCAGGATCAGCGCGGCCTGCCGGGCGAACGACTCGACCAGCGCCACGTCCGAGGCGTCGAACGCCCGCGCGTCGCGGGCCCGTGCCACCATCAGCACGCCCAGCACCCGGTCGCCCGCGGCCAGCGGCACGACCACCACCGGGCCGATCCGGTCGACGTCACCCGGCAGCCCGTCGAGCACCTTGGCCTTGCCGGTGTCGAACACCTCGTGGAGCGGGCCGCCCTCGGCGGTCGCGTCGAACCCGTGCAGCCGGCCCTCCAGCACCCGGACGGCCAGCTCGCCCTGCACGTCGGGCAGCGCCAGCAGCGCGTTCGCGCCGTCCGCGGCCAACCGTGCGCGCACCGCCACCAGGCGCAGCGCGTCCCGGTCCGGGGCTCCGGTGAGCAGCGCGTTCGTCACCTCGTTGGACGCGCGCAGCCACACCTCGCGGTGCCGCGACTGCTCGTAGAGCCGCGCGTTCTCGATCGCGATGCCCGCCGCCGCGGCCACCGCCACCACGATCTCCCGGTCGGCGCGCGTGAAGTCGGACCCGTCGGCCTTGTCGCTGAGGTAGAGGTTGCCGAACACCTCGCCGCGCACGTGCACCGGCACGCCCAGGAAGCCGGGCTCGGACGGGTCGAACGCCGTCGCCTCGACGCCCGGCCGGCCGAGGTCGGCGTCGTGGTGGCCGTCGCCGTAGGTGAACTCCAGCAGCTGCCGGTTCGGCCCGACCACGGCCAGCGCGCCGTAGCGGGCGTCGACCAGGCCGCACGACGACTCGACGATCCGGCGCAGCACGTCCGGCAGCGACAGGTCGCTGGCCAGCGACACGACCGCGGTCAGCAGCCGGTGCAGCCGCTCCTGCGAGACGACCGCCTCGGCCGTGCGGTCGGTCAGCTCGCGGAGCAGGCCGTCCAGTCGCACCGCGGCGTTCGCGTCCGGGGTTCCGGCCACCCGAGACCACCCTCCCGGTCGGAGGTGTCCGAGGTTATCGCCTTCCCCTAGGGGATGCGACGCCCCGTCAGCACCTCGAGGTCGACCACCAGGTAGTGGTCGCCGCGGCCGTACCCGCGCGAGGCCAGCGGCAGCTGCTGGAGCCTGGCCAGCCGCGACGCCTCCTCGACCTCGGTCACGTGCCCGACCGCCATCACCGACCAGCCGCGGGACAGGTCGGGCGCGATGTCGTCGATCTGGAACGCCACGATCGTGTCCCTGGAGGCGAGGGTCGCGCTGCCGTGCGGCACGCGCAGCACGACGCACTCGCCGTCGAGCACGAACACGACGGGGTGCACCACCGGCAGCGCCTTGTCGGTGTAGACGAGGCGGCCGACGGCGGCCGTGTCGAGCAGCTCCAGGCACTCCTCGCGGGAGAGGACCTGCAGCCCAGCGGAGTCGTACATCGCACCTCTTCGTCCCCCAGTGACTGGGATAAACGTTCGGCTCTGCGCACGTCCTTGCCTAGAGTCGGAAGTCCCGGCTTCGACCTCCCACCCGGATGGGGGCTTCCCACGTGCGCTCGTTCGACGTATCCGAGTTCCTGCGCCGCCTCGGCCTGACCGAGGCCGAACCGCCCGGCGCGGCGGCGTTGACCCGGCTCCACCAGGCGTTCGTCGAGCGGGTGCCGTACGAGACGGTGGAGATCCAGCTCGGCCGCGTGACCTCGATCGACCCGCTCGACTCGGTGGCCCGGGTGCTGGCCGGCCGGGGCGGCTACTGCTTCCACCTCAACGCGGCGTTCGCCGAGCTGCTGGTCGCGCTCGGCTACCACGTGCGCAAGCACCCCGGCGGCGCGCAGATGACGCCCGCCGACGAACCGGCCATCACCCGCAACCACCTCGTGCTCACCGTGCGCGACCTGCCGGACTCCGACGTCCCCTGGCTGGTGGACGTCGGTCTGGGCGACGGCCTCCACTCGCCGTTGCCGCTGCGCGAGGGCGAGCACCGGCAGGGGCCGTTCACGTTCCGGTTGGGGCCGTCCGAGGTCGCGCCGGGCGGCTGGCGGCTGCGGCACGACGTGCGGGGCAGCTTCCACGCGATGGACTTCGCCCCGGACGAGGTCGGCATGGACCACTTCGCCGAGCGGCACGTGGACCTGTCGACGTCACCCGAGTCGGGGTTCGTCCGCACGTTCTGCGTGGAGCGGGCCGACGCGCGCGGCTGGGACGTGCTGCGCGCGCTCACCCTGTCCCGCGTCGAGGAGACGACCACCAGGACCGTGCTGGAGGACCGGGCCGACTGGTTCGCCGCCCTGGCCGACGTCTACGGGCTGGTCATCGCCGCCGAGGACCGCGAACCGCTGTGGCGCAAGGCGGTGTCCCAGCACGAGGCCCACCTGGCCACGACGGCGTGACGCTCCCCGCCGCCTGACCCCGCCGGCCGGCTAGATCCCCGCGGGGTGCGGCACGACGCCCCCGTAGATCTGCGGCGCGTGCCGGCGCAGCGCCAGGTCCAGCATCTCGCCGCCGAGGTCGTCGGCCAGCTGGACCCAGTGGCCGTACTGGGTCCTCGGGATGCTGCGGTACGTGGCGGAGAACGCCTGCGGGTCCCTCGGCTCCAGGTGCAGCCACAGCGACGGCTTGGGCCCGTTCGACCTGGCCAGCGCCACGCCGGACAGCTCGTACCAGGGGACCGCCCACGTCGTGCCCTTCTCGTCCCAGCGCAGCCCCTGCGGCTCCACCACGAGCCGGCGCACGCGGGCCTTGCGCCGCCAGACACCGCCGCCGATCAGGCCGCCGAGCGCGACCAGCGGCCCGATGAACATCGCGGCCAGGTGGCCGTCGGCGTAGGCCAGGAACATCAGCACGACGCCGAAGAGCGTCAGGCCGAGCTGGACCGCGAGGGCGACCCGCCGCTCGGTCCGGTTGCCGAAGGGAATCTCCACCTCGTTCATGACAGCCCCACCGTGAACCCCCCGTCCCGCACACCTCGGCACGACTGCGGCGCGGGCCCGAGCACGACCCGTTCCACCACCGGCGGCAGGTCCGGCCGCACCGCGACACCGCGCAGCGCACCGGACACCGCACCGCCGACGATCACCCTACGGGTGCCGCCCGTGCCGACGTCCACCACCGGCGTCATGCCCCCACCCCCTCGACCAGTCGATCAGCCGCAGCGTAGGGGTCCAGCTCACCCGCCACGACCCGTTTGGCCAGGGTTTCCAGCGCGGAACCGCCGCGCAGCCCGCCGATCCGGGAGCGCAGCCGCTCCAGCGCGATGGCCTCGACCTCGGCCGCGGCCCTGGTGGCGCGGCGTCGCTCCAGCTCACCGCGTTCGACGAGCCAGGCGTGGTGGGCGTCGACGGCGTCCACCACCTCGTCCAGCCCTTCGGCGCGGGAGGCGACCGTCTTGACCACCGGGGGCCGCCACAGGCCACCCTCCCGGTCCCGGCGGCCGAGCGAGATCACGTGCTTGAGGTCGCGCGCGGTCCGGTCGGCGCCGTCGCGGTCGGCCTTGTTCACCACGAACACGTCCGCGATCTCCAGGATGCCCGCCTTCGCGGCCTGGATGCCGTCACCCATGCCGGGCGCGAGCAGCACCACCGTGGTGTCGGCCAGCGACACCACGTCCACCTCCGACTGGCCGACGCCGACCGTCTCGACCAGCACCACGTCGCAGCCCGCCGCGTCGAGCACGCGCAGCGCCTGCGGCGTGGCCCAGGACAGGCCGCCCAGGTGGCCGCGGGTGGCCATGGACCGGATGAACACGCCGGGGTCGGTGGCGTGCTCGCCCATCCGCACCCGGTCACCGAGCAGCGCGCCGCCGGAGAACGGCGACGACGGGTCCACGGCCAGCACGCCGACCCGCCTGCCGCGCCTGCGGTAGGCCGCGACCAGCGCCGAGGTGGACGTGGACTTGCCGACGCCCGGCGCACCCGTGACACCGACGACCCTCGCGTTGCCGCAGAACGGGGCCAGCGCGGCCGCCACCTCGCGCAGCTGCGGGCTCACGTCCTCGACCAGCGAGATCAGCGAGTCCTCCGCGGCGCGCTCGATCGT
>NZ_JBFAAX010000263.1:0-7983 GCF_040639995.1 Actinosynnema sp. NPDC023658
TGGGCAAACTCCGGAGCCCACAGGATGGAACCTGCAGCCTCACCGCCGATCCTCGTGTCCGAGACGCAGGTCACCGCCTACACCTACGTCGGTGCCCCGGCGTGGCACTACGACGACGTCGAGATCGTCAAGGGAAGCGACGCGCACCGAGGAGTTCGACCTGACGAAGTGAGCACCGGACGTGGCCCCCGTACCGTAAGGGCCGCGTCTCTTCGAATGGAACGAGAGTCAGTTAATGCAGCGGTACGAGTACTTCGCCATCGTCACGCCGGCCCGTCCACGACCGGAGGACCCCGCGGTGATGCTCCGCCGGTGGTTGGACGAGAACGGGCAGGTGCGCGAGGAGTCGTTCACGACCCAGCTCGCCTGGGTGCCCAGTTCAGCGTTGACCAGTTCGGCGCTCAGCGGCTCTGACGTGCACCGGGTGGACGCGCAGGCAGCGGTGCGGTTCGAGAACGCGTTGCGCGACCGGATGAACCGGGGTGTGACCGTCGACGGCAGGCAGTACTCGTACCTCGCGTGGATGGACGGTTCCACTGTGGATGATCCGACCGGGGTGCTCCGCGCGTGGACGAATGCGCACGGGGGCGAGCAAGAGCAGCGTTACTTCCCCGGCCAGGGCTGGCGGGACAGCTACGTCCGCGAGGACTGGCGTCGCGGACGCTACGACGGCACGTTCGAACCGATCGACAAGGCCACCGCCGACCAGATCATCGAACGCTGGGAGCAACGGCGCACCGAGCAGGGCTGACTCGGAGGAAGTCGCGCGGCCGCGACGAAATGCCCAGGTCGAGGCGCTGGGGCCGTTAGCCAGCAGGCTGGGCACCCCCCAAGCGGCTCGACCACCTGCCGGAATCCAGAGTCGGTCGATGCCGGCCTTCACCGTGTCTACACTGTAGACATGGACTACACCGTAGACACAGTCCGAGTCGCCGGGGCCCGGTTGCACACCGAGATGGCGGGCACTGGCCCGGCGCTGGTGCTGATCCCCGGTGGCGGCGGTGACGCCGAGATGTACGCCGAGGTCGTCCCACTGCTGGCGAGGCGGTTCACCGTGATCACCTACGACCGGCGCGGCAACTCCCGCAGTCCTCTCGACGACGAGTCCGCCCCGATCGCCGTCGCCGACCAGGCGGCCGACGTGGTGGCCGTGCTGGACCACCACGGGATCGAGCAGGCCCACGTGTTCGGCAGCAGCAGCGGCGCGATCATCGCGCTGGAGGCCCTGTCCAGGCACGGCGACCGACTCGCGGGGGCGGTGGTGCACGAGCCGCCGCTGGTGCAGCTCCTGCCCGGCAGCCCGGAGCAGCGGGAACTGGACGAACTGCGCCGGATCGCGGACACCGAAGGACCGCTGCGCGGGTTCGTCGCCTTCGCGGCGATGACCATGCCCCGACCGCCCCGGTTGTTCCAGATCCGCGCCGGCCGAGCGGCACTGGCCGGGGTGCTGCGGGTCGTGCTGGCCTCCGGTGCGCTGTCGCGTCGGCTGACCGGACGTGCGCCGGGCGGGATGCACCGCCTCCTGGGCAACGCCGACCTACTCTTCCGCCGAGAGTTGCCCGCGTTCTGCTACGACTACGAACCCGACTTCGCGGCGCTGGGATCGACCGGGGTGTGCTGGTGGCCGGCCACCGGCCGCGACAGCGTGGGCCGCCCCTACCACCGGCCCGCCCACGTCCTGGGTGAGAGACTCGGCGTGCCCTGCGTGGAGTTCCCCGGCGGGCACACCGCGTACCAGCAGCACTCCGAGGGCTTCGCCCGCCGCCTGACCGAACTCCTGGACACATGACCACCGACGAACGCCCCCAGCGGCCGCGACCCGTCGCGCCGACCAGACCGACGCTGAGCCGCGAGTACATCGCGGCCGTGGCACTCGCGCTCGTCGACGACATCGGGCAGGACAAGTTCTCCATGCGCAAGCTCGGCGTGGAACTCGGCGTCGACCCGATGGCCGCCTACCGGTACTTCACCGACCAGGAGGACCTGTTCGACGGCATCGCGGACACGCTCTTCGCCGAACTCGACGTCGAGGCGCTGCCCTGGGACGGGCCTTGGCGTCATCTGGTCGAGCAGTACACCCGTCGCCTGCGGGACACGCTGCTCGCCCACCCGCGAGCGGTGACCATCTTCGCCACCCGCCCGGTCCGCTCCCCGGCCGCCATCGAGACCGGCAACCGCATGATCACGCTCATGGCGGAGGCGGGCTTCACCCCGGGCGATGCCCTGCGCGTCCTGCGCTGCCTGCGGGAGTTCACCGTCGGCCACGCGCTCACCCTGGCCGTGCTCCGACTCGGCGGCGAACGGCGCAGCAGGAAGCCACCGCCGGAATCGCCCGAGTACAACCTGCTTGCCCGCAGCGCCGACGAGGCCGGCACGGACGACCACTTCGACCTCGGCCTCACCGCCATGCTCGACAGCTTCGCCCTCCTCATCGGATAAGCGCACACACGCGCGTGCCTCGTCGCGGCGTCATCGGCTCACCAGCCCTGTGCCTGCCCATAACCTCATCCACAGGGTGTCGAGCACGACCACACGACCTCGTCGGACCGTCGACGTCGCCGCATGGTCAAGCGCAACCCGGCCGACCACTGGGCCGCCCCCGCCGCTCCCATCGGCTGGGGTCCGCCCCGCATGCCGTTGATCACGGTGTGACCGCCTCGGTGGGCATTACCGCGAAGACTCGTGCTTGACGCAGCTAGCTAGTTCAGTCCAAGCTGAACTAGCTAGCTACATGTCGCACGGAAGGTGGCGGTGATGACCCGCGTCCTGAGCAGGTGAGGTTCAACAGCCTCGGCACCTCGTGCGCCGGTGACCTTTACGTCCGGGAGGCGGACGGCCCGGTCCCCGGTCTGGTGCTGGGGCACAGCGGGGTGATGGTCAAGGGGGCGCTGGCCGTGTTCGCGCCGCACTTCGTGCGCGCCGGGTTCGCCGTGCCGGCGATCGACTACCGCACGGTCGGTGCCGGCGAGGGCGAACCCCGGGGGCAGGACCACCCGCAGCGGCAGGTGGACGACTTCCGCAGCGCGATCTCCTACCTGCGGAGCCGACCGGAGGTGGACCCGGCACGGATCGGGTTGTGGGGTGTCAGCATCGGTGGCTCGGTCGCGGTGCAGGCCGCGGTGCTCGACCGGCGCGTGAAGTGCGTCGTGGTGCAGAGCCCCAGCGTGTGGAACGGGTGGCGGTACCTCGAGCGGTTGCTGCTATCGCAACGAGAAGACGCTCGACTCCACCGAGCACCTGCTCACCTTCGCGCCGGAGGACCTCATCCACCGGCTGTCGCCCACCCCGCTGGTGATGATCGCCAACGGCGGCTGGGACCCGTACCACGTACTCGAAGAGGCGCAGAGCGCGTTCGCCAGGGCCGGCGAGCCGAAACGGTTGGAGGTGCTGCCCTACGACGTCCTCGGCCTCTACACCGGTCCGGGCCTCGACGAGGCGATGGCGCCGGCCGTGGACTGGTTCGACCGCTACCTGCGCAAGGCCAGGCTCGCCACCGCCACCCCGACGCCCACCCGCGAGTCGATCGCCGCCGTGGCACAGTGACGGCTCCGACAAACCGGCCGAGGAGGAGCTGTGTCCAGTGAGGACAACCGGGACGAGGTGCTGCGGTGGATCGAGCGGGTGGCCGCGTTCTGCGTCGAGGAGTGGGCGCTCCCCCCGATCACCGGGCGCATCCTCGGCCTGCTGATGATCTGCGACCCGCCCGAGCGCTCCGCCGGCCAGATCGCCGAGACGATCCAGGCCAGCCGGGCTTCGCTCACCTCGAACATGCGTTTCCTGGTCGCCATCGGGCTGGTCCGCAAGGTCCGCGTGCCGGGCGAGCGCACCACCTACTACCGCATCGAGGACGACGCCTGGCACAAGGTGATCCAGCGCAAGCTCGACAGCCTCGGCTCCTTCGGTGACATAGCCGAGGAGGGCATGCGACTCGTCGGCGGCGGAGGGGCTCACACCGAGCGCATCCGCGCCGCCCAGCAGTCCCTCACCTGGCTGCGCGACATCGCCGCCCGCAACCCCCCGACCACTTGAGGACTCCCGTGCAACGCCTGCGACCACAACTGGACCCACTCCGGGAAACCCTGCTGCTCACCCTCTGCGCGAGGGCCTTGGACGCCAAGCTCCCGCGCCCGATCCTCGGTGACACCCACTCCGCCGACATCGCCGGCGCGATCGACTACGACTTCGCCAAGCTCAAGCTCAAACCCGGCCTCGTGTGCGGCACCGCCCTGCGCGCCAAGAAGCTCGACGAGGCGGTCCGGGCGTTCGTGGCCGGCCACCCCGACGCCGTGGTGCTCGATCTCGGCTGCGGACTCGACACGCGCGTCCTCCGCTGCGACCCTCCCGCCGGCGTCGACTGGTACGACGTCGACTTCCCCGACATCGTCGACCTGCGGCCCCGGTTCCTCCCGGACCGGTCCCTGCTCATCGGCGCCGATCTGACCACCCCGGGCTGGCTCGACCCGGTGCCCCGCGACCGGCCGGCCATGATCGTGGCCGAGGGCCTGCTGCCGTTCCTGCCCGGCGACACCTTCCAGCGGATGACCCGGGAGTTGACCGCGCACTTCGACACCGGCGAACTCGCCATCAACGGCTACACCCGGTTCGCCGCCTGGGCGATGAAGTACCACCCGACGATCAAGGCCATCGGCATCACCGCCGCCCAGGGCTTCGACGACCCGCACGACCCGGAAACCTGGGGCGCCGGCCTGACCATGGTCGAGGAACAACTGCTCACCCGCGCCTCGGAAGTCGCCCACTTCCCCCAGCCGCTGCGCGCCGCCACCCGCCTCATGAGCCACAGCACCACACTGTCCCGGCAAGGCACCCGCGTACTCCGCTACCGGTTCTGACCGGACTCCACCAGCACGCCGAGTGGAGCGATCGCCCGTGCACCCCGTGGGTACCAACACTCTGCACTCAGGCGTTGAGCTGCGGTGATCCCGCGTGCTGGGCCGCAGGGGCATGATCGTGAGGCGTGGAGTCACGACTGCTGTACACCGATCTTCGCCCGCTCCCCGGCTGTGTCCGACGGCCGCGCGTTGGAGTGCGGTGCGGCCCGGGAGTTGGCCCAGCGGCGAGGTGCCGCCAGGCGGGACCCCGGTCGCGCGGCTGCTCCGGACCGGGTGCCAGCCAGTCGTAGTTCCCGAGATCGGCGCGGACCAGAGCGAGAGAGCGGTCCAGCAGCCAGCGCAGTTCCGGGGTCCACAACGGAGAACTGGAGTCGGGCCGGCCGGCCATGATCTCGGTGGCGTCGACGAGCCGCCTGAGGGCCGGCCACCACCAGCACTGGCGCCGCGGCCACTGCCCGATCCAGCCGGAGCGACCGGGCCGGGGACCACTACACCTCACCGACCGCGGCCGCTTGGATCGATTTGCGCAGGGCGGGTCCGATCGGTCCGCTGAGTTCCGTGAGTTCCCGGATTCGCTGCTCGTTGGCACGTCTGGTCTTGCGGTCGAGGACGAGATCGAGGTCGGCGGCGGTGATGATGGCCACGAGTGCGGCGTCGGCGGGGTCGATGCTGTCCAGGGGTTCGTGCAGGACGCTGTTCACCCGTCCGACGAGTTCATCGCGGACGTGGGGATCTCGGATGATCACCCTGGTGACGGGGAACAGCCCGAGGATCTTGTGGGGTTGGAGGTGGACCCAGCCGCCGTCGTCGAGGTTCCGGCGTACCGCTCGGACGGTGGCGCCCTGCCCGTGGTTGATCCAGGACTGCCACGCGTGCGGCTTGGAGCCCGCGATCTCCTCGAGGAGCGCATCGAGGACGGGATCGTCGCAGGGGCGCCGGACGTCGATGGTGGCACGGCCGCGTTCGTCGGTGAGGTGGCCGCCCAGGTAGAGGTCCGCGAGGGTCGCGGCGCGGAGCATGGCGCCCAGGTGGGTCCCCGAGCCGACCTTGCCCTTGTCCGGGTCGTAGGCCAGCAGGTAGATGCGCTGGGCGAGGCTGCGGGGCACGGCCATGTCAGGCTTCTCTCGGGTTGCGCGTGACCGGGGACACCGAGATGCCCGTGGTCAGCGCTGCTCGGACGATGCGGATGGCCTCGTTGGTGTCGATGCCGAGGCTGGCGATGACGGCGGCGTAGTCGGCGGCGGCACGGCTCGCCCGTTCGCGCCCCTTCTCGCCGCACGCGGACACGAACGAGCCGGCCGACCCACGGGTCTCGATCAACCCCGCCTCCTCCAGCTCCCGGTAGGCCCGACCGACGGTGTTGACGGCCAAGCCGAGGTCCGCGGCCAGGCGGCGGATGGTCGGCAGCCGGGTGCCCACGGCGAGCGTGTGGTCCTGGATCTGCCGGGCGAGCTGGGCACGGAGCTGCTCGAACGGCGGGACGGGCGAGGCAGCGTCGATGGAGATCATCCGGGTCACGGTGCGCTCATGACGTTCCGCGCCACCGCGGCGCTCCGGGCGGTCCGCGCCTCGATCAGGGCCAGCGCGATGACGCTCAGGACGATGAAGGCGAGCCAGGCGGCGTTCCACCACCCGAAGGTGGTGCTGAACACCGACACGACCGGCAGCGACCACACCGACCACACCGCGGTGGGCGCGGCGCCGACTCGGGCGTCCTCGACCCGCATGATGACGTCGGCGGTCAGCGAGACCTCGTCGTCCGCCACGACCGGGTGCGTCAGGGTGTGGCGCAGCTGGACGACAACGCCGACGGCGAGCCCGCACAGCCCGACGAGCAGGATGACCGCCGCATACCTCGCGGTGGAGTCGTCCAGGGTCAAGGTGCTGATCGCCAACGCCGTCCCGCCCGCGAACGTCGCGACCGCGAACGCGGCACGCGGACGGCCGAGCACGGTGCGCCACCCGAGCCTGACCGGGTGGGCCGCCCGTCGCGACAACGTCGCACCGGCGCGACGGTCGACCCGCCGCACCCACCCGTCCAGCGACGACTGGGCCAGCACCAACCCGACCACCAGCGCCGTCAACACCAGCAACGACCAGCGCCGGTCCCCGGACCCCTCCACCATGCCGCCGGTGTAGGTGAGCGCGACCGCGATCAGGAACGCGGCCAGCAGGACGGAAGCGGCCAGCCGGGCACGTCGCCGGACCTCCAGACGCGTCGCCAGCAACGTTGTCGGCCGGACGTCGGCCAAGCCATGCCCGGCCAACCACGCACCGGCCCGCTCGAGGTCCGCCGGACGCACCGACAGGTCGGCATCCGGCGAGGTCCCCTTCGGCATGACGCCTCCAATGTCGCAACTTCTGTCTCAACATGGTGCGTCAAGAATTGCGACAAGTCAATCCGGCTGCGGAGCACTCGCGCCGGTCTCCCCGACGGAGCCGTGACCCACGATCGCGACGCCCGCGCCGTGCCGAACGCACGGGTTCCCGTTGTCGCACCGCAGGACTGCGGTTCGTGGTGCGGGTCGTTGGAGGACGATTGTCCGCAGTGGGTACCCGGCAGCAGGACGAGGGACGCGGGGTGCCCGGCCAGCAGGCCGTGGCGGTGGGCTCCGCGCAGGTCTACCAGGCCGGGCGGGATCTCCACGTCCACCCGGCGCAGGCCCGACCGGCGCTCCGGCGCGGCGACCTCACGCCGCGCGTGTTGCCCGGATCCGTGCACCCCGTCATGCGGGCACCGCTGCGCGGCCGGACGGAGGCGCTCGCGTTCCTGCGGAAGAACCTGGCCGAGCGCAAGCACGTCGTGGTGACCGGGCCGCCGGGTGCGGGCAAGTCCCTGCTGCTCCGACACGCCGCCGACCGGGAGGTGCTGGCCGGGACCGCGCTCGGCGGCGACGTGGGGATGATCTGGGTCGACACGCCGCCGTCCGTCGTCGACGTCCTGGGCGCCGTCCTGCGCGAGTGCTACGAGTTCGACCGGTCCCGCACGGTCCCCGATGACCTGGTGCGGGATGCGCTGCGGGACGTCCGCGCGCTCGTCGTCCTGGACGACGTGGACCTCACTCCCGACGAGGTCGGCCACATCCTGTCCGTCCTGCGCGGCTGCGTGGTCGTCCTGGCGTCCCGGCGCGAC